>NZ_CAIZIZ010000311.1 GCF_903933125.1 uncultured Lamprocystis sp.
ACCACCCTTCCGGTACCCGCCCGGGCGTCCCGTTGCCTCCCTGGTGAGGTCAAACCCATGCCGCAATGGCCAACGCCAGCGCCGACCGGCGCCGACGATGCCCGATGTCGGTCGGCGGCAGGGTTATGCTTCAGGGCTGGTCGGCGGAACAGGAACTGTCGCGCCGCTACCGCGGCGTGCGGGTGTTGTTGGCTGAAGATGAACCGGTCAATCAGGCGGTGACGGTCGAACTGCTGGAAGACTTGGGGCTGGTCGTCGATGTGGTCGGTACCGGCCGGGAGGCGGTCGAACGGATCCGCAACACCAGCTATGCCCTGGTCCTGATGGACATGCATATGCCCGTGCTGGATGGTCTGGACGCCACCCGCGCCATCCGCGAACTGCCCGGAAAGGCATCGCTGCCCATCCTGGCCATGACCGCCAGCGCCTTCGCGGACGATCGCCGACGCTGTCTGGAGGCCGGGATGAACGACCACATTGCCAAGCCGGTGGAACCCGAAGCGCTGTTCGCGGCCCTGTTGCGCTGGCTCGCGCGGTCGTTACCGGGGGAGCGGCCGACACCGGTCGCGGCGCCGCTGCCCGCCGAGGCGGATCGGGCCTTGGTTCATCTGGTGTTGGACCAGTTGGAGCGTCAGTTGCCGACCGGTGATGTCGCTGAGACGTGGTCGGAGTTCGCGCCACTGATCGAGACCACACTGGAACCAGTCGCGATGCAACTGGGGCAGGCAATCACCGGCCGCAACCTTGACCTGGCCCGATGCGCCCTGCGCGAGGCACAGGAAGCATTGAGGTCCCGGTCGGATTGAACGGCGTCGCCGGCCGGGTCAGGCGACTGACGCGGGCCGGGGCTGTTCCAGCTTGCGCACCAGGGGATACAGGTGCTCCGTTTCGCGCTGGATGCGGTCCATGACCAGCCCGAACACCTGATTGGTGTCCCTGACGAAGGCGTCGTGATCGCCAATCCGCAATTCGCGCCGCCGCTCATCACTCCAGTCTCTGACGTAGGTGGCGAAGATCCGCTTGATCTCCTGCGATCCGGCTAAAAACCGGTTTGCGGTATTGGTCATGTCGCGGTCCTGGGTCTGGATCAGGTGACCGCAGATCTGGGCATCGACTTTTTCCATGTGTTCCCGGACGCGGCTGACATACTCAAAAAAAAGATTGCGTGCACACTCGGTATCACACATCGAGCGCTCGCGGATCAGATACAGAAAAACGTTCGATAACTCCGTAATTTTATGATTCTGTTCATGGCATACCGTGAAATCGGTCATTGCTGCTCCACCTTGTCACGAGAGACGATCGGGTCTGTCTGGTTTTTTTCATTGCGGGTCGATCGCGGGGTCTGGCAGTGACCGCGCGCCCATGACCCCTGATACATCAGGCCGGGGTCTGAAGGACGTGATGTCCTGTCGTACAGTTTACAAGTGATCGCCGCTGCTGGACACCGCCATGCAGGTGCGGTCCAAAGTGATGTGGTCGCAGCGGCGCGTAGGATGGGCAGAGCGAGAGCGATGCCCATCCGGCCACCGCGACGCTTGAAGATGGGCATCGCTCTCGCGTTTCGGCAAGTATTCCTTGTAGGTTGGGCTGAGGAACGAAGCCCAACGAGCAGCCAAACGTAAAGCGCTGAAATGTTGGGGTTCGTTCCTCACCCCAAGCGACGGGTTGCTCCCCGGTGGACAGCGGCTTGGGCAGGGTCCGCAGCACGGCGGCCACGTCCGCGCTGAAGGCCCCCAGGGCCGCGCTCATCGCGGCGATCAGTGCCGCATGATCGGCCGGCGGACGCAGGGGTTGGCGATAGGTGTTCTCGTGCACGGCCAGCGCCCGTTCGAGCAATGGGTCGAGGACCGCCCAACGCACTTTGAGCACGGCCTCGCCGCCGGGTGTGCCCTCGAAGGTCAGGATGTCCGCGGTAACCCTGAAGTCCAGCGGGTACCGGACCTCACTTGGAAACAGCACCATCCGGCTAGTGCCGACCAGGTACGACAGATTCTCGCTCCAGACCCGCAGGAAGTCGTCCTGGATAGTCCCGCCCCAGCGGTTGTATTCGTCCACTGCCAAACGGTTGCCGGCGTCCCGCGAAACGATCTGCGGCCGATCGAGAAAAGCCGGAAAAGTCACGGGCCCCAGCCCGATCCCGAGCGCGCCGCCCGTCATGGCGCCCTGCCCGGCCGCCGCCGGCAGCGGCGAGAGCGAAAAAAAGGTGGATGGCGGTGAACTGGCGCAGCCGGCGACCGCCAACATCCAGACCAGGGGCCAGGACCGGATTCCGTGGAGCATGATCCCCAACCGTTGGCGGCCGGCCGTTCGCGCGCGGTTCATCGCCCGCCTCCCTTGCCCTTGAGCAGCGCTTCCGGATGACGTTCCAGGTAGTCGGTCAGGAGCCGTACTGAACGCGCGGCCGCCGAGAGTTCCTGGAACATACGCTGCATCTCGATGTACATGGGGGCATTCTCCGACACGATCGCGCCGGCGGCTGTGAGGGTCGCGGAGGTGTCCCGCAGGGCCGTGCTGAGTTCCGGTGCGATCTGGGAATTGAGTCGCTCCGCGGTCTGTCGAAACGCCGCCAATGCAGCATCGGCCTCGACGATCGCCCCCCGCAACTCTTTGGAACTGAGCAGCGCGTTGGCACTGGCCAGCGCCCCCGCCGCGTCCTGGCCGAGTTGTTGGATCGGCAGGGCGTCCAGTTTATCGAGAATGCTGTTGGCCTTGGTCGTCAGGGCATCGAGCGGAGCCGGCACCGTCGGCAGCACGGCGTACTCGCCATGCTTCCCGAGCGGCTGGGCCGGGGCATTCGGATGGAAGTCCAAGTCTACATAGAGTTGGCCGGTCAGCAGACTGCCGGACTTGAGCTGACCGCGCAAGCCGTTGGCGACCAGACGCTCGACCACCCCCTGTTGATTGATCCGGCCGCGGTCGCCGCGCACGCCGATACGCTCCGGTTCGACCTCGATTAAGACCGGGATCTGAAACTCGAAGTCCTCCGGATCGAAGGTCAACTGCACATCCAGCACCCGACCGATACTGATCCCGCGCAGCAACACCGGGGCACCCACGTTCAAGCCGTTCACCGACCCCTGGAAGAACAACAGATAGCGTTCCTTGTGCGCGTAGGTCTTGGCGTGGGCCTCCTCGCGGCTTTGATAGAGGGGGAAGACGTCATTGACCGCCGCGGGTTCGCGCGCCCCATCGATGGTATCCGGCGTATCGAAAGACACGCCGCCGATCAGCACCGACAGGAGCGACTGGGTATCGACCTGGACCCCGTTCGTCGAGATGGAGAAGTCCACCCCGCTCGCGTTCCAGAAGCGCGTGTCCCGGGTGACCAGCCGATCATGAGGGGCAGAGATAAAGACCTCAATGCTGACGGCCCGCCCGTCCGCATCCAGCGCATTGCCGGCCACCTGCCCCACCTGGATCTGACGGTAATAGACCGGTGAGCCGATGTTGAGCGAGCCGAGTGTCGGCGAGCGCAACTGGAACCGCTTGCCCGGCTCGGACGTGGTGAACAGCGGCGGCTCCTCCAGACCCACGAAGTGGCGCTCGGCGTCGCCCTCGGCCACCGGATCAATGGCGATAAAGGGTCCGGACAATAAGGTATCCAGGCCCGAGACCCGGCTGGCGGTGACCCGCGGACGCTCGACCCAGAAGCGCGTACTGCGCGTCAGGTAATCGGCCGCGCCGTGCTTGAGCTGCGCGGTGACCACCACGCTCTTGAGATCATCGCTCACGTCGATGCTGGTGACCTCGCCGACATCCACATCTTTGAATTTGACCTTGGTCTTGCCGGCCTGGAGTCCGGCCGCGGTGGCGAACTGGATGTCAATCGTCGGTCCCTGCTCGGAGAAGGTCTTGAACGCCAGCCAGCCGCCGATGATCAACGCCACCAGCGGGATCAGCCAGACGATCGACACCCGATCGCGGCGGATCGTGATCGCCTGCGGCAGCGGCGCTCCGGCAGTGTCCTCAGGCCGGCCTTCCGTTAACGCTTCCACTGGCGCCGCCGGGGGCGGAACAGTCCCGTTCTCGGTCGCTGACATGATCCGATCCCCTCCCCTGCACCCCGGTTCGCTCCAGACGATCCCAGATCAGACGGGGATCAAATGACATGGCGGCAAGCATGGTAATGACCACGACCGCGCAGAAAAAGATGGCGCCCGCCGCTGCCTCAATGCTGGCCAGATTGCCCAAGCGCACCAGCGCGACCAGAATCGTCACCACATAAACATCCACCATGGACCAGCGGCCGATCGTCTCGGTGATCCGATAGAGGCGGGTGCGCTCGCGCGGACGCCACGGTGAGCGAATCTGCACCGAAATCAGCAAAAAAATCAGAATCAAAAGCTTGAGCAACGGCACGAAGACACTGGCCAGGAACACCACCACCGCCAGCGGCCACATCCCATGCGTCAGCAGAAAGATGACACCACTCAGAATAGTATCCGATTGACTGCGTCCGAGCGATGTCACCGTCATCACCGGCAGCACGTTGGCCGGAATGTAAAGGATCACGGCGGCCAGGACCAGCGCCCAGGTGCGCTGAATGCTCCGCGGCTTGCGATGATGCAGCACGTCGGTGCAGCGCGGACAGCGTGCGCGGCGCCCGTCGAACAGGGCGGCCCGTTGCGGGACCACCAGTTCGCAGACATCGCAGCCGATGAACCCTTCGCCCGGCTCCAGTGGACGGAAGACCGTGCTGCGCACCGGCACCCGTGACCACACCAGATCGGGGTCCAGCGCCGCCTGCGCCGCCGCGAGAACAAAAATCAAGGCGGCGAAGGCAAAGAGCGAGACGCCGGGGACGATCGTCGCCATCTCCGAGAGCTTGACCACGGCCACCAGGATGCCAAGCATAAAGACATCCATCATGCCCCAGGGGGCCAGAGAACGGACATAACGGAACAGCGTCGGCAGCCAGCGCGGCATCCGGTTGCCCGTCAGCGGAACCAGCACGATCAGGAGCAACGACAATTGCAGTCCGGGCGCCAGCACACTGGTGAAGGCCACCACCGCGGCGATCTCCCACTTGCCCTGGTCATACAGATCCAGTATCCCGGTGAACAGCGTAGTCTGCGTCCCCTGACCCTGCATCGAGAACGACAAGAAGGGAAAACTGTTCGCGATGATAAACAGCAACAAACCGGCGATCGTCAGCGCCAGCGTCCGGTTGAGACTATCCGGCCGGTCGCGATGCAGAGCGCAGCCGCACCGAGCACAAGCGCTGGAGCCGCCGGGCGGCAGCGGCGGATTGCGCTGGAGCAGACCGCATTCCTTACATTCGGTCAGGGTGTCGTGCATAGGGGAATCGGTTGTAGGGTCCGCTCCGCGGACCTCCCGTCGCAGATCCATCGTTGTCGTTGTCGTTGTCGTTGTCGTTGTCGTAACCGAGTTCGGTTGATAATCCCTGCGGGGCCTTGATCATCGTTCCGGCCAGCGACGGCCTGTCCGCAACTGGAGGTCGAGGCTTTAGCCGGTGGCGATTCCCGAGATCTCAAATAAAATCAGTGGTGCCTGCGCGCCGGACCGGCTAAAGC
>NZ_CAIZIZ010000312.1 GCF_903933125.1 uncultured Lamprocystis sp.
AGATTTTCCGAAATTTAAGAGCGCAATTTCAAACTGCTTGATCAATGCGAATACTCAATGCAAGAGTGAGATGGAAACCTTATTTTCATTAAAATTTCAACGTATTAGAAAATCGCAAATTATTCCTATTTAGAGTATATCATGACTGATAGTCGCAAGATATTATTGTCGCTGGGTCTGCTGGTCAGCAGTCTGGCAGGCGCCGCGGATGTCGCAGGCCCCTGGATGGGTGTCTATCAGGCGGCGCAAACAGCGAG
Source organism: uncultured Lamprocystis sp. (assembly GCF_903933125.1). Taxonomy (GTDB): domain Bacteria; phylum Pseudomonadota; class Gammaproteobacteria; order Chromatiales; family Chromatiaceae; genus Thiodictyon. The sequence goes on from NZ_CAIZIZ010000312.1 coordinate 258, forward strand.
CAATCTCGAGACCCCCGAGCCTGCGGTTGCACCGGCAATCACGTTTGCCAAGGCCTCCACCAAGACCTCCGTCTCTGCCGCGACCCCGGTCCTGTTGACATTCCAGAAGGTTCAATCCCTGTCGCGCATGACGATCTGGCTCGCCCGTATGGCGGCGCGATCAACATTAGGTACCGTGATACTTCCCGATGGGAAGTCGATAGAACCATATGCCAAGGCGCTGCCCGAACGCGGCGCCATACTTTATCGGGTCACCTACCGGTCGGTTGACGCCAAAGGTGCGCCGACGGTATTGAGCGGGCTCGTGGCGTTGCCGGCGGAGGATGGCGCGCCAACGGATGCAGATTATGGCCTGGTGGTCTACATGCATTCGACCACGGCCCAACGCTCAAACGCAGCGAGTGATCGCTCAGTGGAAGCCTATGGGGCCATCACGGCGTTCGGCGGTGAAGGTTGGGTGCTCGCCATGCCCGATTATCTGGGTTATGGTGCCAACAATCAACCACATCCCTATGCGCTCGGAAAGCTGAACGCCCAGTCAGGTATCAGTATGATTCTGGCCGCCCGCGAGTTGATGAAATATCTGGGCAGAAGCATGGGCTCTCAAATCAACATCACCGGATACAGCGAGGGTGGCGGCAATGCCTTGTGGTTGGGCCGGGCGCTGCAAGAGCGCTATGCCGCTGATCCCTTGATGAAACCCACGCGTATCGCGCCGATGTCAGGCCCCTACGATCTAAGCCGTGCGACCGCGAATTCCTTCATTGCCGCCCAGCCGTCGCTGTCTGTGTCACTGGAAAATTTCTCGGTGAAGCCGACCTTGTTGGCCTTTGCCGGTGTCGCTGTCGCCGACGTGACTGGGCAGCCGCTCTGGAGCCTGCTGCAGACCCCGCTTGCCGATCAGGCCGATGGTATCTTTCCTGGTCCCTATGCGGATGACGATGTCGGGGCGCGCATCCTGACCGTCGCATTGAATGACTTGTCTTATGTGACCCTTACCGGCATCCCACACCCGGAAAACATGCTGCAACCGCAACTGATCAACGCCATCGCGTCTCATGACACGAGCAATCCCGCGATGAAGCTGTGGGCGCAAAATGATAACGTCAGTTGGACGCCCACCGCACCGGTCTATCTGCTTGGTGTCATTCAGGATGCGTTGGTCCCGTTTGCGGCCTCCACCTACGTGCTGCCCGCGGCCTATGTGAGAGAGGGTGGATTGAAGGCTCCCTACAGTCAGGGAAACGCGCAGAGTGTCATCAAGGCCATGCGCGCCAGGAAGATTGACTCATCCAAAGTGGGGTGGCTGGGTTTTGATGGCCTGGTTCAAATCCCCGGGGGCAAGCCGACCACGACCATGAGCCACTCGGCCGGTTTCGAGCCTTGCGTTGAGATGGCAGCCGCCTTTTTCAGAGGAAAGACCTTGAGCGAATTGCCGAGACTGGCCGATCCCAAGTAGGGTCCGGGCAATTCCCCGCACCCGCAAACAGGCCCGCTCTTGTTTTCGAGCGGGCTTGTTCCGCGACCTGCCGCTGGCCTTGATCACTGTTGCGGCCACCTCGGGGCTGATAGCCGTCGCGGCCGGGGGGCCGCTCCTGCGCCGTAGGAGCGG
>NZ_CAIZIZ010000313.1 GCF_903933125.1 uncultured Lamprocystis sp.
CGAGTCCCTGAGACCGAGCGGCGCGCCTTATCCACCCTACAACGGAGCCGGTTTCGTAGGGTGGATAAGCGCAGCGCATCCACCATCGGCCTCGCTGCCGACACGCTGTTGGCGGCGGCCACCCAAATTTGGAACTGCTGGTCTGCCGCAGAGCATGACATAAGGAAAAAGTAAACTGTCCCCGGAGTTCAGGTATTCTCCTCAACGCCGGTCATTGATCTGGCCGGCGCTCGGCTCGCCGCCGAAGCAAACGAACGTCCTCCAGATCCTTTGGCCTTGCCGCTGCAAGCTTGTTCTTGACGAGCGCCTCGATACCCAGCACTTGCAGGGTGATGCCACCGAGGTCACAGTCCAATCGATTCTTCCATGCCTCTTCGAAGTCGATATCGCCGGATATCTTCGTGAGCAGATCGATCCTGCAAGGCGCCACGCCGATCTGGAATACCACGCCGGGATACTTGAAGGTCTCCACCGACACTTGATCCAGCGGCGCCCCGAAATCCGCGAGCGCACAATAGACCTTGGCCGCATTCGTCGGATCGGGCCGCGCACCCAGATATCGATGTCGTCGGTGCTTCGCGGCAGCCCATGCCCGGCCAACGCATAGGCTCCAACCACCAGATACTCAACGCCGTGCTTCATTAAGCACTGCAACATCTCGGCGTAGTCTCGATTCAGCATGTATTTCCCCCCGGGTCGCAACCGACCAGAGAGCGACCGTAATATCCCACACGCAATCGATACGCTGTGCCGACGAGCCCTCGACAAATCCGTCGTCCGAGTCGTCGTCCAGCGTGGCGACTTTCACAATCAAGCGATTGAGCTTCATGATTTCGATAAATCACCCGGTAGCTATGGACGAAACGCTCCCTGACCGCTACGTCTCCAACCTCAGGGACCACGCGTCCGCTTTTTGGAAAACGACCGATGGACGTGACAGTCGCGAGCACCTTGGATGCCACGGCACGCGCGTAGGCCGCAGAATCGCGGGCAATATAGCTTGCGATCCCTTCAAGGTCATCCGCTGCTTCGGGCGACCACGGAAAAGGGATAGTCGATGGCCGGCCACTTCTCACCGAGGTGCGCCGGGCGGAACAGCGGCTCGGGGAACGTTTTGTAGTCGGTCAGGCACAGCTCCACGATGTTCTCGCCGCGAAAGCCCGTAACGTCTCGTAGCTCGCTGGTCATGGCATGGCGTCTATCAATCTTGCTTGGGGACGGATAGCGGGCTGGCGCCAGCGTGGCCGGTCGTTGGCAACGTTCCGCAGCGACGCGTGCGCGCTGCCCGAAATCCCTTGTCTTGCAAATGATGCCACAAACGGCGCGCGGCGGTCGCCCGTCCGAGCCAGCCGGGTAGGGTCCGTTGCACGGACCACATCCCGTGCTGAACCAACCGACGCGCATTCCGCGCCGCGTTACTCGACCAGGTTTGCCGCAGAACCAGGAATTGACGTCGGGCCGAGATCACTACCGCGTCTCGGGGTCAGGCGGTTCCGGCTTGTCGGCGAGCAAACGCTTCAGCCGCTCATTCTCGGCCAAGGCTTCGTCCTTGGCGGCCCGCTCCTGCTCTTTGGTCACTCGCTCCTGCTCCGCGTCTGCCCGCGCCTGTTCCTTGGCCGTCCGCTCCTGCTCCGCATCCGCCCGTGTCTGCTCCACCTCCGCGCGCAGGTCGTCGAATTCGAGCTGGATGCTCTGCTGTTCGCGCGGATAGTCCTGCCGCGCCTGGTAGGCATGGTAGGCGTGCTCTTTCTCGGAGAAGGCCTTCAGTGTGTTGGGATCGATGGGATGGCGCATGGTGGCAGTGTAGGCAGGCGTCGCCCAGGCGACAAGGGACGCGGCCCCGGGGACGCGCGCCCGGCGGGAGGCACCGGCGGCTCAGCCGGGTCCACGTTATCCGCAATCAGGGCGGGAGCGCCGCTGATGGATTCTTCCGGTCGGTCAATTTGGCCGGCAGCGTCGTCCGCAAGAAGTCCTCCGTCGCTTCGAAGACCGCATCGCTGCCGGTGTACTCGCGGGTCAGCGGAACGATTTTGCGCCGTACG
>NZ_CAIZIZ010000314.1 GCF_903933125.1 uncultured Lamprocystis sp.
CCAGGGTGGAACCAGGCAGGAGCTTGCGCACCGAGCGGTAGATGCTGAAGGGCGCGGGGACGTACTGGAGCAACAGAAAATACGCCAGCGCGTCCTGATCGATGGTCGCGTCGAACCCCGGCATCCGGGTGAGCGCCTGCAACTCGGAAGCGAAGGCAAACCAGCCCGGCCCCTGGGCGTAATACAGGGGCTTTTTGCCGAAGGGGTCGCGGGCCAGCAACAGACGGCGGCTCGCGCGGTGCCAGACACCGAACGCAAACATGCCGTCAAACTGTGTCACCCGGCCGGGGTCGAAGATCTCGAAGAGGTGCGGAATGACCTCGGTATCGGTATGCGAGTGAAAGCAGTGACCCTGGGCGATCAGCGCGTCACGCAACCCCTCGTAATTGTAGATCTCGCCGTTGAAAGTGACCTGCACCGATCCGTCCGCGTTGCCCATGGGCTGACGCCCCTCGTCGGAGAGGTCGATGATGGACAGCCGCCGATGGGCCAAAGCACAGCCGCCGTCCGGGTCGACCCAGACCCCGGCGGCGTCCGGCCCCCGATGCACCATGGAATCACGCACATCGGTCACGATGCGACGCAACGCATCGGCATCGAAGCCCCCGGACTCAGTCAAAATACCTGCTATGCCGCACATGTCGTCACCGCATCTCCACGTGTTGTCTTGAACGCCAGATCGCCGCGGGTGAGGCGACTTCCGTCAAACGCGCATGGTAACGGGATTTCCGTGCCGCTGTATCCGGCTGCCGCGGATCACCGTGCGAACCCATAGGTCTCCAGGGTCGCCGCGACCATCCGCTCCAAACCGAACCGTTCCGCTACGAACGCGGGACCGGCGCTGCCGAACCGCCGCCGCAATCCCTGATCATCCAACAGCGATAGCAGCGCGGCAGCGAGTGCGGCCGTGTCCGGCTGCTCGACAAACAGACCGGTGACACCATGCAGCAGGGCCTCCCGGGCGCCGCCGCCGCCGCACACCACCGCGGGCGTGCCGACCGCCTGCGCCTCAATGACGACATTGGGCGTTCCTTCCCAGCGGGACGCCAGCAACAGCACGTCGAACGCGGACAATGCCAGGATGCTTTCTTTGGTCGGCGGGACCAGGCGCACGCGGTCCCCGAGGCCGGCCTGGGCGAGCTTTTCCTCCAGGTTGGACTGCAAGGGACCGGCACCGAACAAGAGCCCGCGGATGTCGTCGCGTTCGGAGGTCAAACGGATCAGGGTGTCGACCCAAAGTGCGGGGCGCTTCTCTGCCGAGAGGCGGAACATCCCACCGACCAGCCTGGCCTGCTCGGGGATCCCGTAGCACTGCCTGAACTCGGCGATCCGGTCCGGCGCGGCACGGGTCACCCCATCGCTGTCGAGCCCGTTGTAAATGATCTGGAATCTGGCATCTTCGAGCCCAAGCCAGTTCCCATAGTCGGCGGCCCCACCATGACTGTTGTTGACATAGACCGTTTCCGGGCGAGTCGCCATGGCCCGGTACGCGGGCCGCATGAATGGCTGCAGGATGTACGGAAAATGCACCGGACTGACATTGCGACCGGACAACAGCACCCGCGGTACCCCGGCCATGAGTGCCGCCAGACCGGCACACACACAACTGTGGTCCAGCCAGGCGTGAACGACGGCTGGACGCAATTCACGGAAGGTGATGTAGAGGTTCGCGACCTCTTGTGCGATCTCGGGCGGAAATCTGTGTAGCAGGGGCCGAAGTTGTTGCGTCAAACGCGCGACCGGCTGGGACTCATGGCGATCCCAAGCGTCGAGATTACTCATCGGCCCCTGCACTTCCTGGACATTCGCCCCGGCGGTAACAAGTTGTTCGAAAAAGAAATCGTTGCCAGGCGGCGAAAACAGATGGGAAACAAGGACGGTCACGTCCGCATCGCCGCCACGGCGCAGGCCGAGCACGGTATTCACAATCTGGCGCTCGGCACCGCCCGCGACCAAAGTCGGACAGGCCATGATGATACGGTCAGGGACGGGCGCATCGGGGGCCGGCAGTACGTGATTCGTTGAGTCCAACAACCGGGTCAACCGATACCGCGCGATCCCTTCCAGCAAGGCCGTTCGGCCCGGCATCACCGCCCCCACCCGGGAGACAATCGCCAGAATCAGCGACCAAAGTTTGCTGAGGACCTTGAACACCGCCATCAACACGAGCGACCGGGAACTCCAGCGGTCGAGATCCCAGAACACCATGCTCCTGACGCCGCCACGCAACGCGGTGCGGATCATCCGCGCGGTGATGCTGTCACGACCGCCGATATAGACGATTCGCCGCGCCATCCGCGGCGGCAGACGCCACGAAAACTCAGCCGGCAGGAACGCGCCGACACGCTCCGCTGACAGACCGGAGTCGACCGGAGGCGTCGAGAGAACGCTGAGAACCCCGGCTTCCGCCAAGAGGGCTTGCAATTGCGCAGTCGACAAAGTAAACGGGATCGCCAGCGTCAGGTCGCCTTCGCCATGCGCCGCGCACCAAGCGAGGGCGGCGGCGACGCGCGGATCGACCAGTCCTTCATGTCGGGCTTGGCAAGAAGACCCTCGAACACTGAATGATTGCGCTGCCAGGATCATCTCCGTCGTTGAAATCGCTGATTGGCGATGGCGTTGGATAAGGAAAGAGAGCAAGCCACAGATGCAGCGCAGAGAACCGAACGTCCGCCGACAGCATCATCGAACGTGATCTCCAGCGCGATGTCGAAGCCGCTGACCACCGAGCATCAGGCTATCATAGGACACACTGATTGTCCTATGCCCGCACGCGCCTCATCGTTGCGCCGCGCAGCCGACATCAGGACTCGGAGCGTAAGTCGTTGCATCCCAAGATCATCCGCCTGGCGCCGGTTGACATACGCACATAGGCGCTCGTACTACCGAGGTCGTCCTCGTTCCAAGGACTCGATGTCGACAAGGGCGCAACATCAGCACCCAGCAGTTCCAAATTTGGGTGGCCGCCGCCAACAGCGTGTCGGCAGCGAGGCCGATGGTGGATGCGCTGCGCTTATCCACCCTACAAAACCAGCTCCGTTGTAGGGTGGATAAGGCGCGCCGCTCGGTCTCAGGGACTCGG
>NZ_CAIZIZ010000315.1 GCF_903933125.1 uncultured Lamprocystis sp.
AGGGCTGGTTTCGGGAGGCATCGGTTCATCCGCTTGGCTGTTCGCAAGAGCGCAAATCAAGCTCGCATCTTATTCAAATTATGTATATCTTTCATGACTTTAAATTTAACGAAGTAGAATTATGCGGCTCGTGGCTTAATTGAAAACAGGAAACTTCAGCAGAGTAGTACTCCTGGAAGGTCGGATCGTTCGGAAGGTCGGGCGCGAGAACAACGGGGGCGAGTTGCGGCCACCGCGGGGTCGTCGGTGATCAATTAGCCGATCCCGATCGATAGAACAACAAATTTTCTCCGGATTTAACGCGCTTTTTTGTTCTGCCACGGGTGGTTCCTTGGGTCAGGCGCGTTTCGGCCGCCCGTGGATGTGCGACTAGGCCGGCGCACGGTGCCGGTGCCGGTGCCGGTGCCGGAGCGTGGAGTTGATCGAGAGCGCGCATCTGGGATCCACCGGGCTGGGTGTCGGGCGGGCGGCAGCCTGCACCGGCGCCAGGCCCGCGGCGCGGCTTCAGGCAGGCTTAAGATCCACCTTATCGTAGACCTCCGCCAGCGACAGGGTGCAACCGACGCTGGGCAGGGGCACGCTGTCGGTCAGGGCGGAATAGTCCGACAGGGTCCAGCGGCCATCGTCGCCTCGGCTGAACAGTTCCACCTGGACCTGGTGTTGGGAGACCAGGAGGTACTCCCTGAGACTTGGGATTTGGCGGTAAATGGCAAATTTCTTGCCGCGGTCGTAGGCCTCGGTCGAGTCCGACAGCACCTCCACGATCAGGCTGGGATTGAGCAGCACGTCGCGGCGGCCATCCTGAAACTGATGCTCGCCACACAGGGCAATCAAATCCGGGTACTTGCCGGCGTCGGCGGGGCGGATGCGCACCTTCAGGTCGTTGGCGTAGACCTGGCAGGGCCGGCCCTTCATCTGGGTCCGCAGTTCACTGGCGATGTTGACGACGATGGCGTTGTGCTCGACGCTCGCCCCGGTCATGGCGAAGACCTCGCCGTCCAGGTACTCGCTGCGCCCCTCCAGGGACGCCCGCTCGCCTTCCAGCCAGTCATCGAAGGTCAGTTGCAGTTTGGGTTGCAGGGACATTGGGCAGCTCCGCGGTTGGGGATGAGGCGGAGTATAGACCCGCGCCCGGGTCGGCCGCTTTCGGTTCAGTCGCGTCAAGCAGGCTCAGACAGGAGAGGCCAACCGCAGGCGAGTACAGGGACAGTCAGGACTCGGTCAACCCCTGCATCTGCCGCCACACCAGCCGGACATCCCCGGGATCAATCCGGCCAGCCAAGGTGGAACGCCCGAGGATGCGGCTCCAATCAGCTCGATCGGAGCGCTCCACATGGTCCTTGAGCCGGCCGGCATCCTTTGGATCGAGTCGGCCGTGCTGATCCCGATAGTCGGCACCCACGGCCTCGGCGAGTTGGCGGGGGACTCCCAAGAGTCCGGCGACGGCTGCCTCCGGTGTGCGAACCCCGTACTGGATGTAGGCCGGCAACATCTGCTGTTCGTCCGTACTGGCATCCATGACCGCGCTGTTGGAAAGTCCCAGACCGCGTAGATAGGCGTGCGCGCCCCAGGCGACCGTCATGGCGATCGTGCTGTGGACATAGACGCCGGCTTGACGCACCCGGTCGTCCGGTCCCTTGCCGGGAAATTCTATGGCAAGGTCTTGTACCGAGGTGCCGTCCATCCAGCCTTGCACAACACGCGCGACGGCCGCGGTATCCATCTCACCCGCTCCTTTGCCGATCCCGAGATTCAACTCGGGCAACCAACGCAGCGCCTCAATGAGGTGTTCTATGCCATCCGCCTTGTTGGCGAGAACGGCGCCGGGACCTTGCTGCAATAATGCATCATGGCGAATGGCGGCATACAAGGAATCGAAGCTGAAGGTACGATAGGCATCCTTGAGGGTCGTCGCCTCACTCGCCTTCGCAAGTACGTCCAACAGGGCGGAGCGGATATCATCGCTCAGGGCGTCCGCGTACCCCTCCCATTGGCTGCGGTGATCCTGGTTGACGAAGACGACGAGCCCCTTGTCGGCCATGCCGACGCGACCGGCGCGACCGGCTATGTTCCAGAATTCACCGGCGGTTAGGTCACCGCCGCCGTACGGTTTGTACACTGAATGGACCAGTACGGTGCTGACGGGGAAGTTCATGCCTTGCGCCAGGGTCGAAGTCGCGGCGATGAACCTGATAGTACCGGCGCGGACTTGGTCTTCGATCAGGAAACGCAGTTCCGATGACAGGGCAGCGTGGTGGAAGGCAACCCCTCGGTCCAGGCAACGCGCCAAAACCGAGTCCGTACCGTAATCAGCTTGGGCCAAGGCGATAGCGAGCCGCAGTCCCGGTGTCGTCTTCGCGGGGTCAAGCAGGTCACAACCTTCGGCAATCTCGGCCGCCGCCTTCTCTGGATTAGACTTGCTCGCGCTGAAGAAACCCAGCACGGGTCCCAAGTTGACAAAGCGACGCGCCAGATAGACCAGCTTTTCACGAGCCGTCAAGAGCGGCCCGGAATCGGCGGCCACCGGGAGTCTTGATGGCCGCGGGTCAGGCCGCTCGCTATGCGGCTCACGCCAGGCAATCTCGAAGGCACGGTTAGGCTTGCGCCCGGCGAGCTTGGCGAGTCCGATCATCAGTCGGGATGGACGCCAGGCGATGTTGATGGGGGCACCGCGGTCACCGCCCAGCCAGGTAGCAATCTCAACGGCGTTATCGACAAAGGGGGTGAGGAGTAGCAGGCGAATGTCTTTGTATTCACGGCGGAGATTTGCAAGCAACAACTCCAGGCGAACACCCCGCTCCCCATCCCTCAGCAGATGGGCCTCATCGACAACGATCAAGCGCACCCGGTCGAACCAGCCACGATGGGCACGCAGCAGGAGGTCCGTCTTTTCCGGCGTGGCCACGATCACGCCGTCTGCCGATTGGAGCAAGCCGAGTTCGTAGGGATCCTCCTCAAAGGCACCGCCGGCGGCCGATACCGCGATCCCCAGGGAACGCAAATCGCTATTGAGCGTTCGGCGTACCTGGGTTGCCAAGGCTCGCGTCGGCGTCAGATAGAGGACCCGTGAATCTTGACCAAATGATTGCAGGCTTTGCAGGATGGCGAACTCCGCCAATAGGGTCTTGCCGGCGCTGGTCGGCATCTGCAAGACCACGCAAACCCGCACCGGGTCGAGCAGACTTTCCCGCAGTGCCTCCTGTTGAGACGGCATCAAACTGAAGATCGGGTGCTCCCGCCCGGCGGCCATGAGCGCACTCAAGAGCTCGTTCATACGGGGATAGAGACCCTGAGCGATCTTCCAGATCGAGTCCGAATAGAGCCGCCAGGCGACGACCTTGACCGAGGCTAGCCAGGCCAATGCCTCCGGATCCCCGGCGGCCTCCAGATAGTCCTCTGCTCTGGTCAACAGGCGCTTGAGTTCGGGCTCCAAGTCCCGCCGCTCTCCGGAAGCGTCGGCGACCGACCCCGCCAGCATGAATTCGGAAAGTCGCATCGCGAGTTGGGCTAGGTGGTAGAAACCCAGCAGGGTGAGTGCATCGCGCCGCCCGCTCCCGTTACGCGACTCAAGCCATTGACTGTCATGCCCTTGCTGAATGGCGGACAGTCGATCGATGATGGCATTTCCTTCAATGAGGTCTGCACGACTTCCCTGTCGCGCAATGGCTAAGAGCGCGTGCGCGACGTCATCGCGCACCTGCTCGGGCCAAGGTTTGTCACCCCCGCTTGGGAAGCCGGATACACGACGCAGGAAAGCGCGGACTTCAGTGTCGCGGCGGGCCAGATAGCCGGCAGCTGCATAGGCCAGGAGATCATCGAGGGACGGAGTGCCGCCCGCGGCAGACAATGCCTCAAGATAGGCGTCCCAGGTTTGAAAGACGCTAAGGTCCGGCGGCCCGGGGTCAGCTGGCGTTCCACGCTGTTGCCGGTACAGGTCTGCGCTGGCCAATGCGTCCTGCAACCCGGCAACAGCGGCAATGCGCAAGCGACCTACGGGGTTTGGTCGAACCGCCGGGTGCGATTGCACCCCCAATGCCGCAACCAGGCGCGCGCCGTCCACATCGCGGACGAGTTCGCTAATCTCGGGGGTCGCGTAGAGGTCTTTCAGGACCGCACTCACGGCTTGCGTGCCTCCGTGAAAACACGACGCCCGAAGGGCTCCAGTGGGGCGCCGAGCGAGACGCAAAGGCCACGCACCCCGGCGGGCTCGAATCGCGACTCGGCTCCGCGCAAGGACGTAAGGTCGTCCAAGTGCGCCTCAACGACCCCGCGGACGATCACCGGACAGACCACGAGCGGCGGAAACGAGTCCCGACCCAGGGTTTCCAGCATGGCGAGCAACTTGGGCGCAAAGGCCGTTGTATGAAGCAAGGCGAACATGGCAGTCAGGGCGCGGCAGAGTTTGTCGGGCTCGCGGGGCACCCGACAGCATTCTTCAACGAGAACCTGGGCCACATCGGGCGGACGCTGGTCGTGGTCGGAGCCTTTGACTTGGACCAAGACCAAAGCCGCCGCGCCGTCGTCCAGATCCAGCAATCCCCACCCGTCGAATCCGAGCACCGGCTGGTTGGCGTTGCCTTTGGTCGCCTGGGGACTGGCCGGGAACTGGACCTGATAGGCGTGTGCCAGAACGTCTTGGGCGATCAGTTCGGCCACCTCGGACCGGTAGTTCCTGAGTGCCTGGGGTTTGCGCAGCTCGACATTCGGATCAGGCATCCCGGCTCGGATCGCCCCCCTGATGGCGCCCAGATCGAAACGCAGTTCGGTGCCGCCGTCAGGCTCCGGGAGATTGTCGAGGAACTGCTCCCCGTAGGACTGGCGAGCGCGCCGGACAAGCGCTGCCAGGACTGCGCCGCCATTGGAATCCAAACCCACGGCACACCGGGACACCGGGACACCGGGACACCGGGACACCGGGACACCGGGACACCGGGACACCGGGACACCGGGACACCATCCAGCGATGCCTTCCAGGACCGGTGTCCGCTACTGCCACGCAACCTTCCAAGCGACGCCCCCTGTCGACTCCGTCGAAGTTCCCACTAGCTTAGCGATGATCGCGACCGGGCGATAGTCGGAGCGAGCGAAGGATGGCTCCTGTGCGGGTGGTGCCGGCGCATCCGAGTCCGGGAGCGGGCATGACCTCGGAAAACCTGCCCGCGCGCTAGTCCGCCCGTAACGAAGCCCTCACCCGCCTGTTGGCCCGTTCCTCGGTCTCAGACACCAAATCGCCATCGCGCCTGCCTCATGGACAGGCGCTGCGAGGGGGTTTCCATCATCCTGGAGCGCAGCAACACCCTGTTCAGCAAGGCAACCGTCTACCACCTGGTCGACGAACGCGAGCCGCTACTCGTCATCCAAGTCACCGATCCGCCAGCCGACCCGCTAGACTTGGCCAAAGCCCAGAGCTTCCTGTCAGATTTCTCGCCTGACCGAAGCGGCGCGGGCGTTCCGCAGCGATACCGACCACTCACAATAAACCCAGGGGAAACAAATGAAAGATCTGGAGTTCATCAAGCAGCGGATGGAGGAAATACTCGGCAGCAAGGCCTCGACCAACCTGAAAATGCCGTTCATCCCGCATATTCACATGAGCCTGTGCGTCAGCGAGTCCATTCAGGATCGGCTCGCTGCCAATGACTATGAGAAGCTGACCTTGATCATCCTCTGCCATGACCTGATCATGGAATACGAGGGCTTCAGCTTCCCGGATGGGGTCTTGGCACTGCTGAATCAGTATGCTGTCGATCTCGCGGACCTGCGGATCGTGTCGTTCAAGCATCTGCGCGATCAAATGGGGCACAACGACTGGTCGACCATCGTGCCGGTGTACGTGACGCGACTGGTGGACTACAACAATGAAGTTTGCATAATCCACAGCCTGATCTGCTGGACCAATCACATCATCTATTGCGTCAAGAACAATGATCTGGCCTACCTGGGCAATCTTGGAATCATGTGCGCTGAATTCGACCGGCAGTTGACCGCTAATCTCGCGACCTATGGCTACCAGGAATTGATCGGCGAGCTGTTGAAGCAATACAAACTGCAATTGGAACTGGCCGGGACGGCCATGCATCCGGCTGAGGCATCGCATCTGTAGCCGCAGCCTTGATCATCGTTCCGGCCGTAGGGTCGACAAGCGCAGCGCAGTTTACCGAATTCCGCGCCGCCGCTGGTGGACTGCGCTGAGCTTGCCCACCTTTGGCAACAAATCTGTTGCCAAGAAAGCTAGCAAAAGAACCATTGTCAAAAGGGCCTTGATCATAATCCCGGCCATCTCACCGACAGTGAGGCCGCTGGTCCGCATAGCGGACCCTACGGATCGCGGCCTACCCGAAGGGTCCGCTGTGCGAACCGCCGCGCCCGGCCGGAACGACGATCGAGACCGCGCTCGGCGAGAGTCACGAGGCCATCGCGAGGCGCCGCGGCATGATCGTCGGCCTGTTGGATCAGGCCAATGCTTCCTGGATGGCGAGATTGGACGCGCAGTCCAGGCGCCGTGCCAGCCAGCCGTCGAAAAAATCGGTTGCCGACGCCGCAGGGTGGACGAAGCGAAGTCCATAAATCTCCCCGCCGCGGTTTGTCGGCCGCATTGCCCGCATCTACCCTAGGAAAACGCATCGATCGTGCCTGTGGGATTCAAACCCAGCCGGCCCTCACCCGGTGACGTGGTACAACAGGCGGAAAATCTCCTTGATGGACGAGGCCGACTCGTCGAGATAGAAGACAGACCCGGTCGGATTAAAAATGAAAACAACGTCGTCCTTATGGCGCTCAAGATATTGCTCGCCGTGCTGAATCATCGCAGCGCCGATGCCGCGATTCACGAACTCCTCCACCTCCTTTTGTCGCTTGCTATAGGTATTCTCGACTCCGAACCGGACCTCCCGATACTTCCCGGCGTCGGAATCGTTGGGATCGATGTTGGGCTGTGCCATCCGTTGCGGGTTGTGCCCAGGCCAGGGATGGCAACAGGAGTCGCCTGCCAACGGCGTAAAAATTATGTGCTCGCTTCACAAGGCCATTTGCTATCCTTGCGGAAATTGAGGCAATGATTTCCGAGCGCCGCAACCACGCGCTACAAATGCGATACGTGTCCAATATTGCCGCCGACCGTACCCTGAAGCCGGGCGCGATGCCTTCGGGGGTCCGGCAAGCCACGCGCACAGAGCACGATAAACGGTCGTCGGCGGACGGAGAACGCCCCGGGTGATGTCCTCGGGGACGACGTCCTGACCCGCGCCATCACCCGAGGTGATCATCATGAACAGCCCCATGCTGCGTCGCACCAAGCTCATGGTTCTCGCGCTGGCCCTGGCGCTCCCCGTCGCCTACGGCGACGACGGGGGACCGGTCGGGAACGACACGGTCACTATCGGCGGCGACCAGTTTTCGGTGGACCCACGGCAGGGCGCGCTGAACTATGGCTACACCTTCTTCAAGGGTAACGTGAACTACGGCCAGACGCCCTTCAGCCTCGCCCTGCAGTATCAACAGGACGGCGCGGGCAGCTACGTCGGGAACTTCACCGACAGCAACAGCCACGCCCACCCGTACGGCGCCAGCGCCTACCTGCCAACCGCGCTGCCGCAGACCAACCAGCTCAATTCCAGCAACGACGACGCCGGCGGCATCTGGGACCTCAACCTGCCGGTGCTGTTCGTCAATACGTCCTATGCCTCCAGCTTCTACGGCACCCACGCGGGGTCCAACAACTCCGACCAGCATCCCTATGTCACCGCGTCCTTGACGCTGGAGGACACCACCTATCAGTACCTGACCCCGATGGCCTGGTTCAGCGACGATGAGATTCACCCGGTGCCCTGGGACGTCTGGACCGAATCCTTCGTCGCCCACGCGCGGCCGCTGTACAGTAAGGACACGAGCTTCCTGACCATCGCGACCTTCGCGCTGTCGGACCTGGGCGCGGGTTATTCCCCACCGAGCGACACCCAAAAGGGCATTCGGGTGCAGGACAAGGCCGGCACCACCTACTATTTCGCTCCCGCGGTGCTCTACGGGTGGGAAGGCCCGAACGTCTACAAGCCGAGCTACAGCCCGAACAACAACTCCACCACCCCCAAGATGGACCAGTTGTTCGTCTACCGCATCGCCCGCATCGTCTCCCCCACGGGGCTCTTCCTGCGCTTCGCCTACACCGACGACTTCACCGGCAACGCGGCCCATACCGTCAACATCTTTGATACGATGGGCAACCAGATCGCCCGTGTCGCCGCCAACACCCACGACGTCACCGTGTCGGTCGCCGACGCCACCGACACGCTGCGGGACATTTATCAGGTCAAGTTCACCGGCGCCGATTTCCGGGTGAGATCCATCGTCAATCTGTCCAACGCCCGTGCAGTGGAGTACGCCTACGTCACCAACCAGTCGGTGCCCTATTCCTGGAACAACCAGACCGTCCTGCGCAGCATCTCCAACACCTACACGGGCCATTCGACGACCATCGCATACCAGCAGTTCAACGCGGATGTCTACGATGCCGGCTGCAACAAATTCCTGCTTGGCGAGATCGCGGTCCAGTCGGTCACGAATGTCGACGGCAGCGGCACCGAACTCAGCAAGGCCAGCTACGACTTCGGCTTCGGCAACAGCGACAACTCCAACTTCATCATGCCCCGAAAGTCCGGGGACAAGACCTACGGCTCCGGGCTCAATCACTGGCTCGACGGCCTCTATTATCACGAGAACCAGGACAGCAGCGGCTGTTCGTCCTCGGACACGGTCAATCCGGTCGACCTGACCTACGGCACCACGGTCACCACCACCTACCCGGATACCGACCGCAACCGCACCCAGACCTTGGCCTACGACGCCTACGGCCGGAGCCTGAGCGACGCGGTGACCGCGAACGGCGGCTGGAACAACGGCCAGCCGATCACCGACACCAGCTACAGCTCCGCCCAAACCCCGGCCCAGTTGCAGGCGTTGGGCACCTATTCCGCCCTGCCGATGGCCTTCGCCTCGCCGGCCTCCACCGTCAGCGGCATGAACCTGTGCACGCTGAACGGCAGCCTGCTGTCGGATCCCGGGGACCCCGAAGACTGCATGATCTATCCCACCCAGACCTGGGTCTACGACACCGCCGGCAACCCCACCCTGGAGACCTCGGTGCTGGGCCAGGTCACTGAGTTGACCTATGTGCCCGCGGCCGCTACCAACCCACCCAACGAGCGCCTGACGGCCACCGTCAAGACCCATGCCATCGGCAACGGCGGCGCGTCCTACCATCTGGAGACTTACGACTACCAGAACCTGGCGGTGGCGGCTTCACCGGACGGCGTATCCTGGGCCTTGGCGCAGATGACCCTGCCGGTCTCCAACACCGAGACCCATTTCGACGCCGCGACCAGCTACGGCTACGGCTACGGCTACGGCTACCGCACCGACGGCACCGGCGGCTACATCGCCGGCAACAGCGCCCAGCCGGTGCTGAACGGCATCGCCACGCAGCGCACGCAGGCGGACGACACCGGTGTTTCCGACGTGGAGTCGCTGACCACCGGTTACACGCCAAGCCTTACCACCACCCCCGGCGCGCAGACCGTGCTCGCCATCCATTCGACGCTGACCGGCCAGGCCAAGGTCGGCGGCACCGCCGGCCGCAATCGCGGCGGTTCCTGGATCTCGTCCATGGGTTATTCGATCCAGGACTGGGACGGCCTCGGCCGCGTGACCGCCCAGACTTACGATGCCTATGGGCGGGTCCTTTCCAAGACCTACCTGCCCGGCACCCCGGTGCAGCAGCGCACGACCACCGCCTATGACGATGCGCTGAGCCTGACGCCGCAGGCCATCAACGGCACCGTCGCGCCGCCGACGCTGTTCAGCGTGCGCAAGACCGACCCTTACGGCAACCAGAGCATCCAGACCTAATGACGCGCGCCAGCGCCAAACCGGCACCTTCGAGCAACGGGTAGGGAATGCGCTGGTGCAGACCGCGGGCTATCTGTCCATCAGCGCCTCCGACGACCGGTTGGCGGCGGCGGTCCGCTACGGCAGCGGCTGGCAGGAGCAAGAGGACTATTACTATGCCCACGGCGCGGCCATCCGGGTCGCCACCGTACCCAGCGTCGGCCTGGCGCAGGGCCGGCTCATCGACGGCCTCAACGGCAACACCCTGGATTTCGCGTATCAGCCCGGCGCCACGCCGAGCACCATCGGCAAGATCTTCGGACCGGTCAGCATCCGCCACAGCGACCCGCTCAGCCATCTGCTGCTCGCGGAGGCCGAGATCGACGCCGGCGCCGCCACCGCGGCCCTCTCCGGCATCGACCTGGCCAACGTGCCCGCCGGCTGGGATATGACCAATATGGGGAATAATCTATGGGCATCCGGTCAGCGACTGGGCCCAGTTCCCCTCGCGGCCTTGTATTCCGCCATCGGCAAGGTTCCCGGCAATGCCATCACGCCGTCCAACGCCGACAATCTGCTGGCCTACACCACCTACGGCTACGACGAATGGAACCGGCGCGCCTCCGCCACCCGCTATGCCTTCTACAACGCCGGCACCGATCCCAACAACGCAAACCAGGTGCTGTCGAAGACGACCACGGGGCTGGCATACCAGGGCTGGGCGCGGGCGGTGACCACCACCTATCCCCAGGGCCAGCAGGACATCCGCACCTACAACCTGCAGAACGGCGTGCAGAGCGCCCAAGTGGCCGTGAGCGGCGTGATCACCGACTTGGGCAGCATTGTCCACGACGGCTTGGGCCGGGTAGTGCAATACCAGGATACCCTGAACGGCGGCACCAGCACGGCCACCTATGCGCCCGGCACCGGGCTCTTGACCGCGACCACCGACGCCTATGGCAATCAGGCGGCCCATACCTTCGACCCCACCAGTTTTCTACTGACCGAGACCGTTCTGACGCCCGCCGCGGGCGGCCCCCCCATCACGGTCGAGCGCAGCTACGACAACCGTCTCCAGCCCACCGAGATCACGGACAACCAGGGCGCCGTCTACGGGCGGTCCTATGACACCGATGGCTCCCTGGCGGCGGTGACCACCCGCTATTACGGCCAGACCATCAACGACAGCGGCGATGACTACGGCCTCGGTTTCGACTACGACGACTACGGCGACCTGGTGGGTATTGCGGATGCTTTCCTGCCCCCGGTGGGGGTGACGGGCCGGTGCGGGCAGAGCGGCGAGTCGCCCGCCTACTATGCGCTGAACCGCGACGGCCACGGGCGTCAGATCAGCCTGGCCTTGAGCGCGCAGCCGGGCAACAGCGGCTATTACGGCGTGATCCGTACCCTCGGTTACGACGCCGTCACCGGACTGCCCAGCGCGGAGACCGTCGCCAACCTGCCGCGTCAGCTGGACTGCGATCCGTCCACGACCGGGGACCTCAGCCTGGTCACCGCCCTGGGATACGATCAGAACCTCCGGCCGATCCTGAAATCCGTGACCCGCAGCGACCTGTCCGGCGCGGCCGCACCCCTACCGGCCGGTGTGGCGGATTTGGCCCTCACCGTGTCAACCGCCACCAAGGCGCAGACCAACCAGGACTTGAGCTATATCATCACGGTCAAGAACAAGTCCCCGCGGTTAGGCGGACTGCCCGCCACCGGCGTGACCTTGCGCTTTGTCCCGGCCGGTGCCGCCGCCGCGGGCCTGTCCTACACCAGCATCCAGCAGTTCCAAATTTGGGTGGCCGCCGCCAACAGCGTGTCGGCAGCGAGGCCGATGGTGGATGCGCTGCGCTTATCCACCCTACGAAACCGGCTCCGTTGTAGGGTGGATAAGGCGCGCCGCTCGGTCTCAGGGACTCG
>NZ_CAIZIZ010000316.1 GCF_903933125.1 uncultured Lamprocystis sp.
CTACGGTAGGAGCGGCCCCAGGCCGCGACGAGTGTCGGCTTGAATCCGGCCGGATTAATGATCAAGGCCCCGGAAAAATTGCAGGTCTGTAGGGGCGACTTTAGTCGCCCCTGCACATCGGCAGATCCTTTCCCGAAAATTGCCTTAATCCCGCGTTTCCACCCCTTGCTCCACCAGATGGGACTTGACCGCCCGGATCGGTACTTCCCGACGATGAAAAATCCCGGCCGCCAGCGCGGCCTCCACCCCGACGGCCGCGAACACCTCGGAGAAATGCTCCACCCGTCCGGCCCCGCTGGAAGCGATCACCGGAATCCCGACCGCGTCGCGGACCGCGCGGATCATCTCCAGATCGAAACCCGCCCCGGTGCCGTCCCGGTCGATGCTGTTCAGCAGAATCTCCCCCGCACCCAAATCCTCGCACGCGCGGGCGAGTTCGACCACATCCAGATCGCGCCCCTCGCGCCCGCCCTTGACGGTGCACTGGAACCAGCAGAACCGCTCACCCTGGGGACCGGGAGTCGCGGTCTCGACCGTGTGATGCCGCGTCGCCGCCGGGTCGTCCACGTAAACCCGGCGCGGGTCGATCGAGATTACCACCGCCTGGTTGCCGTAGACCCGGGCAATCTGTTCGATGGAACTGCTGCCGTCCTTGCCGCCGCGCGCCAGATACTCCAACACGGTTTCGACCGCATCCGAGCCGATCGAAACCTTGTCGGCACCCGAGCGGAAATACTCATGCGCGACATCCAGCGCCGAATAGTGCCGACCCTGACCATCGGTGAAGGCGCGGATACCGCCGCCGATGGTCAGCGGCACGAAGACCCGCTCCGAGGTCCGCCGCAACACTTCCAGCATCGGCTGATCGGCCAGCGGAAAATCGCGGAACGCGGTGATATTCAGGAAAGTGATCTCGTCCGCCCCCTCCTCGTAATAGCGCCGCGCCAGATCGACCGGTTTGCCCAGATTGCGCACATCCCCGCCCTCCCCTTTCTCGCGCACGTCATACTGATCGCCCTTGGTCACCACCAGATCGCCCTGATCATTGGTGCGCACGTCCAGACAGGCAATGATGCGCTTGGCGAAGCGGGTCGGCTGCGCCGCGGCAGTCACCGCCGCCGGGGACAGCGCACCGCCCTCTTCACCGGCCAGGAACTGCCGCAGCACCTTCAACCCCGCCGCCCCGCTCTTCTCCGGGTGAAACTGCACCGCCGTCACCCGACCGCGCTGCACCGCGCTCAGAAAGGGGCGGCCGTAATCGGTCGTCGCGAGCCGCCAGTCCGCATTCTCCGGACCAGGCTCGGCGCGGTAGGAATGCACGAAGTAAAACTTCTCCCCCTGATACTGCGCGAACAGCGGCGAGGGCTGCTCCACCCGCACCCCGTTCCAGCCCATGTGCGGCACCGACAACGACGGATCATCGAAGCGCCGGATCAGCCCCGGGATCAGGCCAAGCCCGGCCACCCCCGGCGACTCCTCGCTCCCCTCGAACAACGTCTGGAGACCGATGCAAATCCCCAGAAACGGCCGTCCGGCCGCCAGATACGCCTTCAGCGGCTCCACATATCCGAGTCCGTGCAGACGCTCCATCGCCGCCCCAAAGGCGCCGACGCCGGGGAAGATCAGGCGCTCGGCCTTGAGGATATCCGTCGGGCGTTCGATCTCGGTGAGTTCGAACCCGAGGGCGTGAATAGCGTTGCGCAGGCTGCGGACATTGCCGGCGCCGTAGTCCAGAAGCGAGATCATGCTGGGATCCGGTGGCTGAAGGTGGATGAGGCGACGCCGCGTGGGCGCCGGATGGGCACCCGTCGCGGCACGATGGGCTAGTGTAACCTGCGGACGGGGGCGAAGCCCCTTGTTAGGCTTGAAGGTGGGGGAAAATCGAGGTTGCCGGGCTGGCGGGGCTCGGCATCGGCGAGCAGGTGCTCGCGGGAGTTGACGTGGGGTTGACCAGCGGTAAACCAGGTTATCGGGTGATCCGGGTGCTGCCCATGCCGCCCAACGCTCTTCCTTCCAATCATCTAAATTGGATCAACAGGCAGCAGTTGCAATATGTCGACGGGTTGGCGAAACTGCGGATCAGCAAGTTACTGTTGGCCTGAGACCTCTTGGAGATGGCCGGTCACGTGCTCGGCGATCCACCGTGACAAGGACTCGGGATGCAGGGTATCCAGAGCCAGTCGGCGAACGCACTCGCGGCGGATCGGATCGTTTCGGGTACGCCAACCGAGCACGTTCAGGTAGCGGACACAACGCGATCGTGCGTCGTCTTGGCGGCGGGGGGTGGGCGCGGTAGGATACTTGGGTGGTAGACTGCATGCAGTCTAGACCAATAGCATCCTAATCCAACCTAGGAACAGGTTAGGCCCAGCAAACCATGACTCCCGGTTCACCTGAATTCAGTGCGTCCATAGCACTCTTTGCAGCAGGCGTATCTGCCGTCGGTGCATTGATCGCCTTTTTTTCCGTTTTCATAGCAAGGAAGAACTGGCGCGACTCAAATAGGCCCGTGGTTTCGGCTTACGTCGATGAAGAAAGCGGCGGCGCGGGGATAACCATATTCAATCTCTTCTTGAAGAACACGGGTAATCGCCCAGCAACATTGATCCAACTCCACGCAGCCGAAGCAGACATTGAGCGTATTATCGCGGAGCAAGCTGAATCCAAGCGCCGTGAGCATATTAAGACAGTTTTTTCCGAAGAGAGCCGCCTCGCGATTTTGCACCCCGAAGAAACGCTTGTAACCTCATTTGGCCTTGCGTCCACCAGTCCGAACGAACAGTGGCTCAAGTACGGCGAGGAGTTTCCTGTCCAAGTGACCTATCGTGACCTGGAAGGCCGGAAGTATAAGTCACATTTATTTATTCGAGTTCGGCCTCGTGAGGGGTTCGGCGGCGGGGTGTGGAAAAGTGCAGCCTAAGAAAATTTGGGCGCGGTTTAATCTTGACAACCAAGAATAGCCTAACCTACGCCTTAAATGAGAGTGCGCGCCACGGGCGTTGTACTAATTATCAGCATCATCAGAGGCGCGCGCCGCTTTAGGCTGCACGTTAGACGAGTACAGCAAAGGTCACGAAAGAACCATATGGAATACATCCTTCTGTGGATATTATTTTCCGTCTTTAGCGGCGTAATTGCTAAGTCGCGAAATCAGGACGTTCTGTTGTGGGCACTAGTGGGTCTCTTTTTTGGGCCTTTCGGACTTATTGTGGCTTTCTTGCCATCAGAAACAGAAGGCTTGCAAAGCACAAGTCGACAAGCAATAACCAAATGCAAGAAGTGCCAGGAAGCTATTCAGTTTAACGCACGAATATGTCGGCACTGTGGTACACATTTTCCATACCTCGCAGAGCCAGCACGCTCACATGTGGAGTTAATAGAGAAGCATTATGTTCAGGGTGCATCTCCAATTCAAATAGCGCACGCGCTAAACGAGAAAGGTATTCGGCCTGCAACTGGAGGTCAAGCATGGAATCCGGGAACTGTTGCAGATATTATTAAAGGACATATTTCTTAGTGGAAAAGGAAAAGGGTAGAGAGCAGGTCGCCCATCGCCGTAGCCGTGGCTTATCTGTTGCCGCCCCTTTCGGTTGGCGGTGCCTAAGTAGCCGAAGCATATAGTGAGTTCCGGTGACAGTTTATTTAATTCATGCAGCGGCGAAGAACCATATTGCTTAACGAACGCCCAAAGAGCGAGCGCGCGCAATCAGGGTTCGACTAATAGGGGACAGACCACGACTAATAGGGGACACGACTAATAGGAGACAGACCACGATTTTCCCCCTAACCCCCAGCCCAGGCGGTAAAGAAGATGAATAATCGCCTAATCTTCGCTTCAATAGCGAGCACGCGCAACTGGCGTTATGCTGTTTGCGGTTTCCTCGGTGGCGCGCGCCGCCTTAACCTGCGTAGGCAGCGTAATAGGGGACCAGCGTAATAGGGGACCAGCGTAATAGGGGACACGTAATAGGGGACAGACCACGATTTTCCCCGCACGTAATAGCCATAAGTACATCAATATATTCGCTATGAGCGCTTAATTATTTATCTTTCTTTTAAATCAATGCTTTGCAATTATTGGCGCCTACAAATATTTCACTTGAAGTACTTATAATAGGGGCAGATCAAGGAAAGGGGGCCAGCCTCAATTAGACTTTGCTCCTTCTGCAGGATTTCATTGAGCCTGGCCCCTCATTCTAAACTGCGGCCTTTGCTCTCGTTCAGGCCGCATCCTAGCAAGCACGACTAATAGGGGACCACGACTAATAGGGGACAGACCACGATTTTCCCCCTAGCCTCCAGCCCATGCGGTAAAGAAGATGAATAATCGCCTAATCTTCGCTTCAATAGCGAGCACGCGCAACTGGAGTTATGCTGTTTTGCGGTTTCCTCGGTGGCGCGCGCCGCCTTAACCTGCGTAGGCAGTGGTAAGCCAGAGATACGATTCCGTAGCCACAAGCAAATGGTGAGTAAGATGCAGCGGCAGTTCACACTTGAGTATTGGATTGATGACGCCTGGTATGTCGGCAAGTTGCAGGAAGTACCTGGCGTTTTCAGTCAGGGCGAGACACTTGAGGAACTAGAAGATAATATTAGGGATGCTTACGCTCTTGTGATGGAAGAGCAACTGTCGCATTCTCGTCCGGAATCCAAGACAAAGGAAATACTGGTGAACGCCGCGTGAAACGAGGGAACTTCATTCGCGAACTTGTCAACGCTGGCTGTTACCTGAGTCGTCATGGAAAGCGCCATGATTTATATGTTAATCCTAACAATGGCAAACAGGCGCCTGTACCTCGGCACTCGGAACTGAAGGACAGCTTGTGTCTTCTCATCAAGAAACAGTTGGGAATCTAGAGCGGCAAGATTGGCGCAGCAGGCAGAATCAAGTTTCGATATTGAAAACGCGGTACTCATTGGCAAAATCACACTTTTGAAAAAGATGATGATCGAGGCATCAAGTGCGTGATTGAGGGAACCGCGGTCAATCCTGAGATACAGATTGGCGTGGTCGGCCGTTTTGCGACCAGCCAACGATTCCTTATTATCACGGTTTACGAAATCACTAGCTAGGGGTGCGCGCTATGTACGGGTATAAGTGCGAATATTGCCGGGGTACGGTGCAGGCAAGAGTTGTGAAAAGAGAAGCATTTAAGCATAAGACGCAATTTGTCATATTGGAAGATGTGACAATAGGTATCTGCGATACTTGCGGGAATCGCTACTACTCGGCAGACCTTGTTCGTTCCGTTCATGATATCGCCACGGGAGCACGAGCAGCCGAAAAAACGGAAGTGGTCCTCGTCGGCCATGCCGCCTAGACAACCTGGGGTAACGCAACCAGATTAGTAAAAAAAGGCCAGGCTCAATTACTTCTCAAGGTCTCGCCTAAGTAGTACGTGCCCCTCTTTCCTGGCGGTGTAACACGATGAAAGTCAAAGATCTCATCACCCGGATCGAGTCTGACGGCTGGATACAGGTTCGCCGGAAAGGTAGCCATCGTCAGTTTCATCATCCAACGAAACCGGGAACGGTCACTATGAATTCCGGGGACAGTTTACTTAACTCGCAAACTCCAAGGCGCAGACCTGCCCAACCTGCCGTGCCCCTGCCGCTGTCTGCCTTACATTGCGGTTACCCTCTTGCAGAAAGTAAGCGCCGCCGATTTCCGCTCGGAAAATATATGCAAGCTTTCAGCGTAGACGACCTTCAGATGCATCCCGAAGCCTTAGCTGCATCGGCACAGGCAGGGCAACTTGCGTTGGTAACCAAGCATGGCCAGCCGCTCTTCGTTAGCGTGCCATTCGATGAAACGATGTTGCGCGAAGGAGTACATGTCGCACTTGCAGTGAATCTATTCAAGTCCGGTGAGTTTTCGTCTGGTAAAGCCGCTGAACTGGCACGCATGTCGAAAATTTCATTTAGAGAGTTTGTAAGTCGCCTGGGAATCCCGGTGGTTGACTATCCTGCTGATCAGATCAAGGCGGAGATGGCAGGCTTCGATTGAAAAAGCCTGTTATTGTTGGCCTTGATCATATTCCGGCCACCCGCCGTTGCGGCAGCCCGTCGCGGCCGCGACGAGTGCCGACTTGGATCTGGCCGGATTAATGATCAAGGCCGGTAAGCACGCGAGCCGCACCACCCGTCCGCGGTGCGGTTCGTTCCTCACCGCACCCTACAAGTCCAGCCTATCCGGTTGGCCGGAGCGATGACCAAATGCCGTGCCGCGCAACCCAGACGGGTGCGATCGAATCTGTGTTCATCTGTTACATCGGTGGATCAATCCGAGTGCTCGCTGTGCCCGAAACGATGCTCAAGGCAATTCACGGGAACGATAGCCATCGGACGTGATAACCGGACGTAGGGGCGGGTTTCAAACCCGCCCCTATACCAAGGGTCTGTCCGGATATCAGGTAGGAAGGCTATAACATCCAGACTGCGCATGCCTGCCGGATCCGTGGGACTCTCGGGGCGACTGAAGTCGCCCCTACAGGTCGTCGGTCCGCACAGCGGACCCTACTGGTCACGGTGTTACCCTAGGGTCCGCTGTGCGGACCGTTCGCGGCTGGACGGCTCGATCTCAAGCCTCCAGCCAAAAGGTCACGGGTCCGTCGTTGACCAGACTGACCTGCATGTCGGCACCAAAGCGGCCGGTGGCGACCGTCGGATGGGCGCGGCAGGCGCTGGCGACCAGATGGTCGAACAGGCGCTCACCGTCCGTCGGCGATGCGGCAGAGGTGAAGCTGGCGCGGGTGCCCTTGCGGGTGTCGGCAGCCAGTGTGAATTGCGGCACCAGCAGCAGTCCGCCGCCGATGTCGCGCAGGCTGCGGTTCATGCGCCCGGTGTCATCCGGAAAGACGCGGTAACCGAGCAGGCGCTCCAACAGCCGCTCGGCCCGCGCCGGCGTATCCTCCGGCTGTACCGCGACCAGGACCAGGAGCCCGAGCCCGATGGCGCCCAGGGTCTCGCCGGCCACCTCGACCCGCGCCCGCGTGACCCGCTGTAAGAGTCCGATCATCCTGATCCGCTCACCCGAGCACTTGGGCGAACTGATCCGTGGCCTCCACCAAGGCCGCCCGGATGCCCGGTTCGAAGGCCGAGTGACCGGCATCCGCGATGACCTTGAGTTCGGCATCCGGCCAGGCTTGATGCAGGTCCCAGGCGGAACGCAGCGGACAGATCAAGTCGTAACGCCCCTGGACGATCACCCCAGGAATGTCGGCGAGCCGGCCGGCATTCGCAATCAGTTGGTCGGGCTCCAGAAAGGCGTTGTTCACGAAATAATGCGACTCGATGCGCGCCAGACTCAGCGCCAGATGCGGATCGGCGAAATGGGCCTGGATATTGGCGTTGGCCAGCAGGGTCGCGGTCCGGCCTTCCCAGATCGACCAGGCCTTGGCCGCCGCCATGCGTGTCACCTCGTCGGCGCCGGTGAGGCGGCGGTGATAGGCGGCGAGCAGGTCGGAACGCTCCGACACGGGGATCGGCGCCAGAAAGTCCTCCCAGTAGTCGGGAAATACCCAACTGGCGCCTTCCTGATAGAACCAGCGGATTTCGAAGGGCCGACACAAAAAGATCCCCCGCACCACCAGTGCGAGCACCCGGTCCGGGTGGGTTTCGGCGTAGGCCAGCGCCAGGGTCGACCCCCAGGATCCGCCGAAGACCAGCCAACGCTCGACCCCGAGCCGCTCACGAATGCGCTCAAGATCGGCCACCAGATCCCAGGTGGTGTTGGCGGCGAGCGAGGCATGGGGGGTGGAACGGCCGCACCCGCGCTGATCGAACAGGATGATGCGGTAGCGACGCGGATCAAAAAAGCGCCGATGCGCGGCCTCGCAGCCGGCGCCCGGACCGCCGTGCAGGAAGACCGCGGGGATGCCATCGGGGCGCCCGCACTCCTCCAGATAGAGCCGATGGCCGTCACCGACCGGCAGCTCATAGGTGGCATAGGGCGTCAGCGGTGGATAGAGATCATGCTGGGTGTTTTTCATAGTCGCCAGGATAGAGGGCGAAGCGCACGACGGCAATCGGTCCCCCGTGTCGGACAATTCCTACACTACGCGACGGTGATTCCCGACAGGCTATGGCCGACCGATCGGCCATACTCACCCTGTCGCCACCCGGTAAACCAGGGACGGATCGGCCGCGCACCCGCGGTCACGCACATTCCTTACCAGACCAAGCACGGCGACACCCCCGCCGCGGGATGCGGCGGGGGTTTTTTTTCGAGAACAACACTCTTTGCGACTCGACTGGCCATGACAGGCTCCACGAGGACACGGGGCTAGTCGACAAGCCCTCGCACGCGATCCGCCTCCTCCTTGCGTGCACACTCCTCCTTGCGCGCGCAGCGCGCACAGATCCCCATCACCTCGACGACCCGGCGCCTGGGCAGAAAACCGCTCTCGCGCGTGACGCTCGCCAGACTGCGCTCAACCGCGTCATCCTTGAGTTCAGCAACATCGCCGCACTCCAAACAGATCAGAAACTCGCTGGAGTGCGGGTGTTCCGGGTGATCACACCCGACGAAGGCGTGCAGGCTCTCGATCTTGTGGATCAGGCCCTGCTCCAACAGGAACTCCAGGGCGCGGTAAACCGTCGGCGGGGCGACGACCCGCGGACCCTCGCGCATGGCATCCATGATCTCGTAAGCGCCGACCGGCCGGCCGGCCGCGCACAGGATCTCCAACACCCGCCGCCGCTGGTCGGTGAGACGAACCCCGCGCTCCCGGCACATCACCTCGGCACGAGCGATCTCCGCGCGCGGCGCGGTCATGGGTTTGGCCCCGCCGGACCGAGGATACCGCCCACGGCAGGCATCGCCGCGGGAACGGGCCGCTGGGCGAGACGCCTGGCGCGCCGCCGGGTCAGCAACCCGCTCAGCACGGCGGAGGCCACATAGACAGCCCCGGCCAGGAGGATGATCGTCGGCCCGGCGGGCAAGTCGGGCGTATACGACAGGGCGAGTCCACCGGAGGTGAAGCCGATCCCGAGCAAGGTCGCGATCACCATCATCCCCCCCAGCGAATGCACATAATGACCCGCCACCGCGGCCGGCAGGGTCAGCAGCGCGATGACCAGAATCAGGCCCACCACCTGAATCAGCAACACCACGGTTACCGCCACCAGACACAGCAGCAGCAAATAGAAAAAGGTCACCGGCACTCCGCGCAGACGGGCGAACTCCTCGTCGAAACTCACGGCCAGGAACTGCCGGTAGAAGAGCGCCACGGTCAACACCAGGGCGAGATCCAGCCCGGCCATCAGCCACAGGTCTCGTTGCGGGACCAGCAGAATGTTACCGAACAGATAGCTCATGAGGTCCGTACTGTAACCCGGCGTCTTGGCGATAAAGAGGATACCCACCGCCATCCCGATCGCCCAGAGGGCGCCAACCAGGGTGTCCTCCTGCGCACTCCAGGCGAGCCGCACGCCGCCGATGATCAGGGCCGACACCAGGGCCGCGATCAAGGCCCCCAGCAGCGGATCGAAACCGAAGTAGAGTGCGGCCCCCATGCCGCCGAGCACCGAGTGCGCGATCCCCCCGGCCAGGAAGGCGATGCGCTTGACCACCACATAAGTGCCAATGACCCCGCAGCCGATACTGGCCAACAGACCGGCGAGCAACGCGGTGCGCAGGAAGGCATGGTCGGTCAGAGCGGTAATGAATTCACTCATGGTCAATGCCCATGTGCCACGGCGCGCACATCCGCGTGGTAGAGACGGTGAAGCAGATCTCCATCCACCGCCTCGGTGCGATGGCAGATCAAGGTGCGGTTGAGACAGGCCACCCGTTTCACATAGCCGGAGATGAAGGCGATGTCGTGAGAAAC
Source organism: uncultured Lamprocystis sp. (assembly GCF_903933125.1). Taxonomy (GTDB): domain Bacteria; phylum Pseudomonadota; class Gammaproteobacteria; order Chromatiales; family Chromatiaceae; genus Thiodictyon. The sequence continues at coordinate 9,834 of NZ_CAIZIZ010000316.1, forward strand.
CACCAGGATGGTCAGACGCGCGTTCAGGCGCGCGAGCAACTCGAAGATATCACCTTCCACCCGCTGATCGATGTTGGCCGTAGGCTCATCCAGGATCAGTATCCGCGGCTCACCGACCAGCGCACGGGCAAGCAGGACGCGCTGCAACTGACCACCCGACAAGGTTCCAATGCGCCGCGGCGCAAGATCCAGAGCCTCCACTTCCGCCAGCGCCGCCCGCACCGCCACCCGATCCGCCGGGCGGTACCAGCCCAGTTGCGAGCCCAGCCCCAGACGACCCATCAAGACCACCTGCTCCACCGAAATCGGGAAATCACGCGGGAATGTCGGGTACTGGGGCACATAGCCCAGTTGACGGCGCGCCTCGCGCGGGGGTCTTCCGAGCACCCGAATACGCCCGGTCTGGGGCGCCAACAACCCCAGAATGAGTTTGAGCAAGGTGCTCTTGCCGCCGGCGTTCGGCCCCACCAGCCCCAGGAACTCACCCGCCGCGATCACCAGATCGACACCGACCAACACCGGGTTGTCGCCATAGGAAAAGCCGAGATTTTCGACGGCGATGACCGGCTGGCTCAGTGACCCGCTCCCGGCCTGACTCAGGGATTGACTCAGGGATTGACTTGGCGCCTGATGCAAGGTCGGACTCATGGTGTCGCCGGCCCGGCAATCAGGTCAGTGAGCCGCCGCAACGTGGCGAAATAGTCCGCGGCGAGCGGGTCCACGGACTCCACCCGCCCGCCGATGGCCGCCGCGATCTGCTCGGCCGCGCGCGGGCTGAACTGCGGCTGAACCAGGACCACCGTGACCGCGTTGGCGCGCGCCGCATCGATCAGCCCCGCCAGGGCGCGCCCACCGGGCTCCTTACCCTCGTACTCCACCGACACCTGAGTCAGCCCATAGGTCTCCGCGTAATAGCCCCAGGCCGGGTGGAACACCATGAAACGGCGCTCCTTGACCGGGGCCAGGCGGGCAAGGATCGCGGCATCCAGGGCGTCCAGATCGGCCGCGAAACGGTCATAGTTCGCCCTGAAGGCATCCGCCTGCTCAGGCCGCAGCGCGATCAGCGCATCGCGAATGCCCGCCCCCATCGACTTCACCAGCGGCGGACTGGTCCAGACATGGGTATCCAGGGCTTCGTGGCCGTGATCCGCGTGGGACGGCTCTTGATGCTGGTCCGGTGCCCCGCCGTCATGGTCATGGTCGGCAAGACCCCGCGAGTCATCAATCGTTTGCACCACGTCGCTCGGCCGCAACCGGATGTTGTCGCGGGCGTCCAGCACCCGCATCCGCGCGTTGGTCGCCCGAATGCGCGGGAGCCAGGCGTCTTCCAACGACATCCCGACCCGCACATAGAGATCCGCGTCCGCCAGAGCCGCAATTTGACGCGGGCTCGGCTCATAGGCGTGGGGGTTCTGGCCGGGCCGAACCAGGGCCTGCACCCGCACCTGATCGCCGCCGATCCGCTCGACGAAAGTCGCCAGCGGTACCACGGTGGTGAAAACCGACAGCGGCTGGCCGCCCGGATCGGCGGCCCAGGCAGGCCTAGGCAGCCCGAGCCCGCTCGCAGCGACCATACAGCACACGACCAGGGCGGCCGGGCGAGCCCTTGCGAGCATCATCGGAACCAGCAAGCGGAGGGCGAGGAACATGGAAACTCAGTAGGATATAGGCACCGGAAGACCGGCAGGCAGGACGACATGATATCTTATAACGTGCCGACCGCAAGGCCGGGCACGCGGCGGGGTCGAACAGCAAGGGCCCCTTTGCGGTGTGATCAGACGCGGACCAGCGCACCCGGCGCGGATTGAGGTTACGCTTTGCCAGGACGATCGACAGCCCTTGTTTCCGCTCGCCGAACACCAAGACAAATACTAAACACTTCGATCCCAGAGAGATCCGCTATTAACCAATGAACGTCATCGCACAATTCACGGTCATCCCCATCGGCACCGGTACCTCGCTGTCGGCCTATGTTGCGGCTTGCGAACGCGTCCTGGCCGCGACCGGACTGACGTACGAACTGCATGCCAACGGAACCAACCTGGAGGGCGACTGGGAACCCGTCATGGACGCCATCAAGCGCTGTCATGAGACCCTGCACGCAATGGGTGTGCCGCGTATCTCGACCAATGTCACGATTGGCACCCGCAGCGACCGCCCGCAGCGGATGGCTGAAAAGATCGCCAGTGTGCGGGAGAAATTGGCAGACCAAAACTGAGTCGCGGCACGCTCGCCGCGGCGGCCTTGATCATCGCTCCGGCCAGCAATGCTCATTTGGAGTCCAAGGCTTCAACCTAGGACTGTCAATCTCCAGCGCAACCCCGTCCGCTCACAACGTCTTTCAGCGGAAGGAAAAGTTGCCGTGGGACCAGGCCGAAGGGCACAAAACCCTGGCGACGATAAAATGCCTCTGCATGCTCGTTCTTGGCATCAACCACCAGGGCAAAGACCGCCACCTCCGAACGCGCGGCCCGCGTGACCGCATCCCAGAGCATGGCGCTGCCAAGACCTTGGCCTTGATAGTCCCGATCGACGGCCAAGCGACCGAGCCTCGCCACGGGTATCGACGGATACCGCGGCAGACGTTTGACAATCGACTCCGGCATGTCGGATAAGGGAATGCCCGCGGCGGCCAGCGTGTAGTACCCGGCAACCCGTGATGTTGCGGACGCGATGGCGACATAGCAGGCCGTCAATCGGCGGCGCATATCCTGGGTGACGCGGGTCGTAAAGTATTGATCCAACGCCTCGACGCCACAGGCAAAGCCGGTCCGGTCATGGTCGGGTGCCAGCGCTTCAAGTCGAAACGGCGCCGTCACTCTGAACCGAACAGTCGGGCGTGGGTCTCTTGGGCACGCAGCAGCGCCGGCGTCGGAGTCGGGGGACTCAGCAGCGCATCGACGAAGCGCCGTTGATCATCCGCGGAAAGACGGATGATGCTGGTCTCCTCGATGGCGCGGTGCGCGGCTTCCTGCGCGGCGGCAACGACAAAATCACTGACGCTACGCCCTTGGATCTCGGCGGCGCGTTTGACGAGCAGCAGCGCCTCGGGCGCAATCCGCGCCTCAAGGCGCGCGGTGCGGTTGGATGCGACGAGCATGATCAATCTCCTTTTACCGCATCAATATGTACGGTAGAGTTACGGACATGTCAAGACCGATCTTGTTGCGGTACTTGTAGCAGCCCCGAAGGTCCGCGCCACGCCCGTGATACGGGCCGGCACACCGTCGATCAGGTGCTTGACGACGGCATCGGTCAGGGTGGTCCCGGGGAATCGCACGATCTACAGAGGCCCGCAGAGATGCCGGCCGTTCAGACGCGAGGGCACGCGCCTTGTTCGGAAGGGAGCCAAACCTCGAACGGCGCCTGAGTGGTGCCGCGAAGCGCCTAAGGCGTCAACCCTTCGATCTGCCCCAGAAAGCCGTTGACTTGGACGTGCAACAGCGCCGCGGCACGCCGGAACCGCGAGGCGACCAGCCGTTCGCGATCCCAGTCCAGCTCAAACGAGTAACAGTTGCGGAAGACATGGCGAAAGCCGCGAAAGTCATCGAGTAACCGATACAGCTCCGCGTCGATGACCGCCGGGCGGTAGCCGGGGATTTCCAGACGCATGCGGCGTAGCAGGTCGGCGTGCCAGCTCCCGGCGCCCAGGTCGTTCTCGAAGAAGGCGGCGATGGCACGGAAAATGTTCTCGCAGCCGTTGTAGAAATTGTGCAGCAGATAGCCGATGGCACCGCGATCGTAGTCGCTCACCGCCTCCGCGGGCAGCGCGAGGTGGGGCTCCGCGGAGGCGAACAGACATTCCAGACGCGCGATCTTCGCCAGCTCATCGCGCACATCGGCGCACAATAGCTCAGGGGTGCGTGCCATAAATCACCTGACCTCGCGCAATGATTTTCGCGACGAACACCGGGTCGTCATCCTGAGTAAAGAGGTCCAAGGGCCGCCCCAGTGCCTGTTCCAGATCGCGGCGCAGGTCCCAATAGGCCGCCGCGCTCACCCCCAACACCAGCAGGTCCACGTCTGACTGGGCACCGGCCCGACCCGCGGCGATGGAGCCGAACAGGTAGGCCCGAGTCACACCATAGGAATGCAGGATCGGGGCCGCGGCCAGACGGACCTGAGCCTCCAGTCGCGCGGAGGCGATCCGGGTCTGCGCGCGCTCAAGGTCCCAGCGGGCCTTGAGTTTGCTGAAATCGAAGGGGAGACTGGTCGGTTCAGGGATGGAATTGATCATGGTGGTGGCGTTGCTGGATCATTTCGATGACACCCATCGCCTGGTCTGTCGCGCGACTGAGACCAACCTGGTGATCATCGCGTACCGCTTCCATTATGGCACTTGCGCCGTCCGAATTTTCCGCTGAATCCGGCAAGCAGGCCGCATTCTTCCGACACCACCAACGAGGACAACACGATGGATCTTCAACTTCAAGGTAAGCAGGCACTGGTCACCGGGTCGACCGCGGGGATCGGCTTCGCCGCGGCGCTGGGCCTCGCCCGTGAGGGGGCCGAGGTCATCGTCAACGGGCGCACCCAGGCGCGCGCGGACCAGGCGGCGGAGCATATCCGTACGCAGGTGCCGGGCGCACAGGTCAGGGCGGTCGCGGCGGATCTGTCGCATGCCGAGGGCTGCGCGGCCCTGATCAGCGCCGTTCCGGAACTGGATGTGCTGGTCAACAATCTCGGCATCTTTGAGCCGAAGGACTTCGCGGAGATCAGCGACGCGGACTGGCTGCGCTTCTTCGAGACCAATGTCATGAGCGGGGTGCGCCTGTCGCGGCATTATCTCACGGGGATGCGCACGCGCGACTGGGGCCGGATCGTCTTCGTCTCCAGTGAGTCGGGGGTGCAGATCCCGGCGGAGATGATCCACTACGGCATGACCAAGACCGCCCAATTGGCGATCGCTCGGGGCCTCGCCGAGACCACCGTCGGCACCGGCATCACAATCAACAGCGTGCGGCCGGGGCCGACGCGCTCCGAGGGCGTGGCGACCTTTGTCGAGCAGATCGCCCGGCAGCGCGGAGTCGCCTTTGAGGCAATGGAGCGGGAGTTTTTCGAAACCACCCGACCCTCGTCGCTGCTGCGGCGTTTCGCCAGCGTTGAGGAGGTCGCGAACATGATCCTGTACGCCTGCAGCGCGGCCTCGTCCGCGACCAATGGCGCGGCGCTGCGCGTCGACGGCGGTGTCGTGCGCGCGATTCCCTGAGGGGCTTGGACGAGCAATCTCGCGCACCTTGCGGCCAAGGGCGTGTCAGAAGTGATGTGGTTGGTTTGGGCCGGGCCTTTCGGTAGGATGGACAGAACGAGAGAGTTTGGACAAGCGGAAATGTTGGGGTTCGTTCCTCACCCCAACCTACAGGATTGCGATGTTTTCGGGTTCGGAGCGAATACGCTCACACTCTCGAGAGCGATGCCCATGCATCCTCAAGCATCGCGGTGGCCGGATGGGCATCGCTCTCGCTCTGCCCATCCTACGCGCGTCTGCGACCACATCACTTTGGACCGCACCCGTTGCGTTGCGTCCACAGCAATTCCAAATTTGGGCAGCATCGCGCAGCCCCCCTGGTGGATGCGGCGCGCACGACCGGCGTGCCGGGTCCCTGACACCGAGCGGCGCGCCTTATCCACCCTACAGCGGGCCGGTTTTGTAGGGTGGATAAGCGTA
>NZ_CAIZIZ010000317.1 GCF_903933125.1 uncultured Lamprocystis sp.
ATGACGAAGTCCGGGGCCACGACGGGATAGGACCGGGTGGCCTGATTGTTGGTTTCGTCGGACTCGGTGGTCCCGCAGTGGCCGTCTACCGAAGCGCGCAGGGTCTTGGGACTCGTCAGATCACTGGGGGTGACGGTGAGGGTCAGGGTGTTGCGCTCGCCCACCGCCAGAGTCCCGACCTCAGCGCTAGCGCTCGGACCTTCCCAGCACTCCGCCGCCGTCGGATGGTTGGACCAGACGTTCAGAGAGCCGCCATGACCGCTCGCCGTGCCCTGGTTGGTCACGGTGATCTGGACGTCAAAGGGGATGTCGACGACCGGCGTGCTGGTCGGCAGGACGATGTCGGTGATGACGAAGTCAGGATCGGGAACCGCAACGGTCAGAGCGGGGCTGGTGCCGCTGGCATATTGATCGTCGCCGCCATAAATAGCCGTGAGGATGTGCGTCCCCGTCAGGCCAAGGGTTCCGAGGAAGGTCGCCGTGCCGTTTTCCAGGTTTCCGACGCCCAATTCGACGGTGCCATCCAGGAAAGTTACGGTGCCGGTTGGAACCGATCCGCCGCCCACTGGCGCGACGGTTGCGGTGAAGGTTACCGGTTGGTCACAGCAAGGCGTATTGGGGGAGATTGCCAGGACTGTTGTCGTCTTGGGCTTAGGTATGGCGATGAAACCCCGGTAGATTGTCCCGTCATAATAGGTACCAACCACCTGTCCCTGATCGTTGATGCCGGCCGGACAAGTACCGGTATTGCCACTGCCCCAAATGCTGGTAGTCAAAGAATCTGGATGTTTAATTAAAGTGTACTGCCCGCTGTCGTATACTCTAGCAATGCAACCGTCTCGAAACCAAGCCAGCACCTGGCCAGCGTCGTTCATATCGATCGGGCTCGCAACCATAAGATCCTGGAAACCACCTTCAGGCATGGCTGGCAGAAAAATATAGGTTCCGTCGCTATCTCTGATAGACGCATGTTGTCCGTGGTCGTCGTAATAATAGCCCGCCATCTGACCATTGTCGTTAATGGCCGAAACATAATTTGAGGGCGGAAAAGATGTGTATACACCGCCACTTTCAAGGAAACAGCCAGTAGACATTTCGCATCCTAGCACCTGCCCAGTATCGTTAATACGCGAAACTGTTGTAGCACCACCTGGACCAGTTGGGGCGATAACGCTATAAACGCCGTCGCGGTAAGCGAAACCCGCATTCCCCAGTTCAGCACTGAGGTAATTCCCTACCACGACCCCGCTATCGTTGATGCCAGTGGCCCACATAGTACCTGTTGAAGGTGTAAGGTCGCCGAGCGTCGTATAAACGCCCCCCCGAAGCAGAAAAGCGTAATCTCTGTTACTTCCACCGTAATACCCTACTACATCGCCTCGATCATTAATGCCAGTGGGAATGTATGTCTGATCAGGCCAATCGAAGCTGGTAAATGTGTAGTCGGCCGGGACCCCGGCCGCGGCAACTCCGGACAGGCCGAGGAGCGCGACCCAAAGGCAGACGATCAATCCGAAATGCTGGGTATGACGATGGTGCGCTTTCATGAAGACGACCTCATGCCACTGCGTCAGTCGATGGATTTTCAGCGACCATGCCGCCCCTTGCAGCGGGCTGGCCGATCGGGGCCCGTGATCGGCACGGAACCCCATTGGCGGATCGCTGACGATGCCCACCCTGGCGCGCTGCTCCTCGTGTGGCGGGGAAGGCCCCGTCTTCACTGCGCGGACGCTCAAACCGTCACGGCGTCCATCCCGTCGCCCCGGCTGATGCCCGTCTGAAGCGGCAGAATAACATTAATCCGGGAAAGGGATACCACAGCCTCGGCTAGACTGCAAGCCCCGGATTTTTCACCCAGCAATTCCAAATTTGGGCAGCATCGCGCGACCCCTGGTGGATGCGGCGCGCGCGACCGACGTGCCGGGTCACTGACACCGAACAGCGCGCCTTATCCACCCACAGCCGAGCCGGTTTTGTGGATGAGCGCAGCCCATCCACGAACAGCGTCGCTGCCGGCTCACTGTCGGCTGCGGCCACCCAAATTTCGAACTGCTGGATCAGGTCTTACAGGAAACGCCCGCCGTAGCGGATTCGCGTTAGCATGGCGCCGGTCCAGACCAGAATCGGTCAGCCTGCCACTTCATCAGCGCCCCAGGTCCCCGGCCAACCCGGGGTCGCGACACACGCGGAGCCTAAGTCATGAACCGGTTATTTCGCATCGGGGGCTTCCTGCCCTTCATCGGGATGATGTTTCTCAATGCCTTCGTGGACTTGGGGCACAAGATCGTCATCCAGAACACGCTGTTTAAGACCTATGACGGTGACACGCAGATTCTGCTGACCGCCATCGTCAATGCCCTGATCCTGCTGCCCTTTGTCTTACTGTTCTCGCCCTCGGGTTTTCTCGCGGACCGCTACCCCAAGGCGCGGGTGATGCGGGTCTCGGCCTGGGCCGCGGTGGTCATCACGCTGGCCATCACCGTCTTCTATTACCTGGGCTGGTTCTGGCCGGCTTTCGGCATGACCTTCCTGCTGGCCATGCAGAGCGCCGTCTACTCACCGGCGAAATATGGCTACATCAAGGAGTTGGTGGGCAAGGAGGCGCTGGCGGCGGCCAACGGCTGGGTGCAGGCGACCACGACCACCGCCATCCTGGCCGGGATTTTCTTTTTCTCGATCCTGTTCGAAGGCCGGCTCACGGGCCACAGCTACGCCACGCCCGGTGAGGTCATGCATCTGGTGGCCCCGGCCGGCTGGCTGCTGGTGCTCGGCTCGCTGATCGAGGTGAGTCTCTCCTATCGGCTGCCCCAGACGGTGGCGGGCGCGGCGATGTCATTCGACTGGAGTAAGTACGGCAGCGGGCGCTACCTCAAGGACAACCTGCATGCCGCCTGGGACAACCGGGTCATTTGGCTCTCCATCATCGGGCTCGCCGTCTTCTGGTCCATCTCACAGGTGATCCTGGCGGTGTTCCCGGCCTTCGCCAAGGAGACGCTGGGCGAAACCAACACGGTCGTGATCCAGGGCCTGCTAGCCTGCTCGGGGCTCGGCATCATCCTGGGGTCGGTCATCGCCGGCCGGGTCTCGCGCGACCATGTCGAGACCGCCCTGGTGCCGATCGGCGCGCTCGGGATCGCGATCGCCCTGTTTGTCCTGCCGGAACTCCGGTCCATTTGGGCGCACGCGCTCAACTTCGTGCTGCTGGGCGTGCTCGCGGGGTTTTTCCTGGTCCCGCTCAACGCGCTGATTCAGTTCAATGCGGGCGAGCAGGGGCTGGGCCGGGTGCTGGCCGCGAGCAACTTCATCCAGAACATCTGGATGCTGGTATTCCTAGGGCTGACGGTGGCCGCCGCCCGCGCCCAGTTGGGCGGGCTGAGCCTGATGCTGGCCCTGGCGGTGGTGGCCCTGATCGGCGCCATCTATACCGTCTACCAGCTCCCGCAGTCTTTGGTGCGCTTCATGATCGCGCGCGCCATGGCCACCCGCTACCGACTCAAGGTCATCGGGCTCGATCATCTCCCGGCGCAGGGCGGGGTCCTGCTGCTCGGCAATCACATCAGTTGGGTGGATTGGGCCATGGTACAGATGGCCAGCCCGCGCCCAGTGCGGTTCGTGATGGAACGGGAGATTTACGAACGCTGGTATCTGAAGCACTTCCTGAATTTCTTCGGCGTCGTCCCGATCTCGCGCGGCAGCAGCCGCCACGCCATCCAGGCCGTCACCGCGCTGCTCGACCAGGGCGAGGTCGTTTGTATCTTCCCGGAAGGAACCATCAGCAAGAACGGTCAACTCTCCGAGTTCAAGCGCGGGTTCGAACTGGCGGCAAGCCAAGTCGACCCGGCGCGCGGTCAAGTGCTCATCGTCCCCTTCTATATGCGCGGCCTCTGGGGAAGTTGGTTCTCCTACGCCAGCGCCAAGCTCAGAGAGGGCCGGCGCGAGGGTCGGGTGCGGGAGGTGGTGGTCGCCTTCGGTGCACCGCTCCCGCTGGCGTCGGGCACCGAACAGGTGAAGCAGGCAGTGTTCGAGCTGTCGGTCAGTTCCTGGCAAATCTATGTCGCCGGCCTGCCCAGCCTGCCGGCGGCCTGGCTCGCCACCGCCAAACGCGACCTCGGACGGGTGACGGTGATCGACGCCTCCGGCGCCACGCTCACCAACCGTCGGCTCATCACCGCGGTCCTGCTGTTCGCCGGCCGGATCCGGCGGCTGGCCCCGGAACCCGCCATCGGCATCCTGCTGCCGGCCAGCGCCGCCAGCGCCATCGCCAACCTGGCCGCGCTGCTCGCCGGCAAGCAGGTGGTGAACCTCAACTACACGGCCAGCCCGGAGGCGTTGCGCGCCGCCGTCGAGGCCGCCGGGCTGCGTCACGTGGTCACCGCGGACCTCTTCCTCAAGCGGCTCGCCGGGCGCGGCATCGACCTGGGGGCCGCCTTTGCCGAGGTCACCCTGCATCCTATGGAAGACCTGCGCGCCCGCATCGGCAAGCTGGAGTCCCTGGCGATGCTGGCCCTGGCTATCCTCTTGCCCACGCGACTGCTACGCCTGCTGTTCGGGCAGCCCATCAGCCCCGATACAACCGCCGCGATCCTCTTCTCCAGCGGCAGCGAAGGCGCGCCCAAGGGTGTCGAACTAACCCACCGCAACATCATGGCCAACCTGCGGCAGATCGCGGACGTGCTCAATACCCAGGCCAATGACGTGATCCTGGCCAATCTGCCGCCCTTCCACGCCTTCGGGCTCACGGTCACCACCTTCCTGCCGCTGGTGGAGGGCATCCCGATGGTCTGTCATCCGGACCCCACCGATGCCGCCGGCACCGCCAAGGCCATCGCCCGCTTCCGCGCCACCGTGCTGTGCAGCACCTCGACCTTCCTGCGGCTCTACACCCGCAATAAGAAGGTCCATCCATTGATGCTGGACTCGCTGCGGGTGGTGGTGGCCGGCGCCGAGCGCCTCGCCCCGGACGTACGCGACGCCTTCCTGCTCAAATTCCAGCGCCCCATCTACGAGGGCTACGGGGCCACCGAAACCACGCCGGTGGCGAGCGTGAACGTGCCGGACACCCTGGACATCGAGAACTGGAAGGTCCAGTCCGGCTCCCGGCCCGGCACCGTGGGCATGCCCCTGCCCGGCACCAGCTTCCGGGTGGTGGACCCGGAGAGCCTCGCCACCCTCCCGCCGGGCGAGGACGGGCTGATCCTGATCGGCGGGGTGCAGGTGATGAAAGGCTACCTCAAGGCCCCCGAGAAGACCGCCGCGGCGGTCGTCGTACTGGACGGGATGCGCTGGTACAAGACCGGCGACAAGGGGCACCTGGACGCGGACGGCTTTCTCACCATCGTCGACCGCTACTCACGCTTCGCCAAGCTGGGCGGTGAGATGATCAGCCTGGGCGGGGTGGAGGAGCAGGTGCGGCGGGTCCTGGCGCAGCCTGAACTGGAGCTGGCGGCCGTCAATCTGCCGGACGAGAAGAAAGGCGAGCGCATCCTGCTCCTGGTCGCGGCCGACCTCGACCCCGAGACCCTGCGCCGTGCCCTGCTCGCGGCCGGGGTGAACCCCTTGAGCATCCCGACGGAGATCCGACGGGTCGATGCCATTCCCAAGCTCGGCAGCGGCAAGACCGACTTCGGCGGGGTGCGGCGACTCGCTCTGGCGGTCTGAAGCCGGCGCGATGAGCCTGATGTCCACCCCAACTAAGGAGCCGTTACCAGGGTTATGGAATTCATTCCATACCAGAATCCCACCAATTCGCCGATCACATCCGGTGGTGCTCGCCTTAACGCCTCGGGGCAAGTCCGCCAAACCACTGTTTTGATGAGCGAGTATTGTTCTTTACCAGCAGCATCTAAACTTGGCACAAGCAATGCAATCCTAAAGACAAGCGACCACCCCGGCAGGATGCCATACCGAAGAACCTCAGACCCGTAAATTGTATCAGCGGGCCAGTCGGCTCATTCGGTGAGGTCTGGTGCGAATGGACGCGCGTAGTACGATCAGACCCGCCAGGGTCGCTAACAGCGCACCTCAAGTGCAATTTTTTTCGACGTTCAGAGGTCTACGAAAATGGCAAAAGTCGCCAACTCTACTGATTCCTCCAGCCTGGCCGAAGTGGTTGACCGCATCCTCGACAAGGGCATCGTGATTGATGCGTGGTTGAAGGTCTCCCTGGTCGGTATCGAGCTGCTCGCCGTTGAAGCCCGTGTGGTCATCGCGTCGGTTGAAACCTACCTGAAGTATGCCGAGGCCATCGGCCTCACCGCTCCTGCAGCCGCTCCGGCCTGATCGAGCGTCTCGCGCCTTGGGAGTGTCGCTCCGATGCGTTAAGCATCGATCCCGAGCGACACGTCCCACCGGGTCAGGTGGCAAACCGCGCCGAACCCGGTAATTGGGCCGCGCGGGGACCCGCCTGCTCCGGGGTCGATTCCGCAAAGTGATTACGAGGAGCAGATAATGGGCCGTTTTACTGAAGATATGGGGCGGCTACGCGACGAGATCCAATCCGATCGCATCGCCCGCCAAACCCTGATTGCCGATACCCGCCAGGAAGTCACCGACGCCGCGCACGCCTTCATCAGTAACCTGAAAGGCAGCGTAGAGTCACTCCAGGCCAATTTCCGCGAGGAGCATGCGGACATGGCCGAGGCCGCGCGGGCCGACCGCAACGCCTTCCTCGCCCGCCTCGGCGGTGCCGTCGCCGATATCCGCGTCGCGGCCGCGAGCCGCCAAGCAGCGGTCCGGGACATGCTCGCCGAAACCGCCGCCACGTCGCGTGCCGACCGGGAGCAAGCCGCCGCCGCGATACGCAATGATGTCGCCCAGATGCAGGAGGGTTTCCGGCAAGCCCGCGGCGTCATGGCGATGGACGTCAAGGCCGCCGGCCAGTCCTTCGTCTCCGAGATCGTGCACGCCGTCGCCGACATCCAGCAACAGACGCAGCAATTGGTCGGCGACTTCGCCGGCGAGCGGAGCGCTGCCCGTCAAGCCTGGCGCGGTGCACCCGCGAAGCCGGCGGCTGCGCCGGCCCCCGCTGTCAGCCCGAAGGCTGCGGACAAGCCCGCACCCAAGGCCCAGCACAAGGCCGCTGCCCCCAAGGAGTCGACACCGAAACCGGTGGAGCCAGCGGTTGTCAAGGATCCGCAACCGCCGCGGGATTCGGGAGATGCGTTCACTCCCGAGCTGTAGTGGCTGATCGATAGCGACCGATCACGGCGCTGACCCTCAGGATCCGGGCACTGGCGTTGTCCGGACCTGCAGTGTCGGCGCCGCCCTCTGGAGGTCCAGGGATGGACCCCAGCCTCGACACAGCGAGGACCAAAGATGACACGGCATCCAACCGTTGGGAGATTTCCGGGATAAGAACTACTGACATGTAGGGGCGACTTTAGTCGCCCCTACATTCTTGTATCGAATCGCTGTTGATGAAGCAGCGCTGAGCAGGCCTTGATCATCGTGGCGGCCAGCGATGCGCATTTGGAGTCCAAGGCTTCACCCCTTTTTCTATCCTTTCCTTAAGTGAATGCAGCAACCCCAATCGGTATCTAAACGCTTGTCACCATACGCTGCATGATCTCGTGCTTTCTATCCTGCGCTTAACGTGTTCTAGGGTTATAGGGTTCGGGGGTTCCAGGTCGCATTAGGACGTTCATCGTTGAGACTGAATTCTATCCTGCACCGAAGCATTCTCGGTGGGTCGGGCTTGATCATCATCCCGGCTTCCTCGCGATCTGCGCGGCCGTCGGTCCGCGTAGCGGACTACGGATCGCGACCTTGCGGCAGGGTCCGCCGTGCAGACCGATCGCGGCCAGCCGGATCGATGATCAAGGCCGGCGACGACCCGGATGTCCGCTTGTCACGCACAAGATGCGTCTGAGATGATGCCGTCTTTACGACGAACCTATCGCTCGGTCTCTACAGGAGTCTGCTTGGCATGCGCCGGACATTGATCGCCCTGATCGCACTCGTCCCTCTGATCGGCTGCGATAAGCCCGCGCCCAAGCCGCAGGAGCGCCCGCCGGCACCGGTGACGGTGCAGCGCATCGTCCCGCGTGACGTCCCCGTCACCTTCGAATATGTGGGCCAGACCGAGAGTACGCGGCAGGTGCAGATCCGGGCGCGGGTCGACGGTTTCCTGAACGAGCGCGTCTATACCGAGGGCAGCCTGGTCAAGACCGGAGACGTGATGTTCCGGCAGGACCCGAAGCCCTTTCAGGCGTCCCTGGACGCGGCCAAGGGCGCGCTTGGCCAACAACTGGCGCGACTTCAGACGGCGAACGACAACCTCGCCCGGGTGCGGCCCCTTACGGCGCAGAAGGCGCTGAGCCAGAAGGATCTGGATGATGCGACCGGCCAGCAGCAGGCGGCCGCCGCCTCAGTGGAAACGGCCCGCGCCGATGTGCGGCAAGCCGAGCTCAATCTGGGCTATACCACTATCACCACGCCGGTGACCGGGCTGTCGAGTTATGCCCAAGTTCAGGACGGGTCCTATATCTCGTCGGCCAACAGCCTGCTCACCTACGTGGCGCAAGTCGACACCCTCTGGGTCAATTTCAGCGTGTCCGAGAACGACATGCTCCAGTTTCGCGATGAGCAGGCGAGCGGACGGCTGCGTGTGCCGGAGCGGGACGGCTATGTGATCGAGGTCGTGTTGTCGGACGGCTCCGTTTTCCCGCAAAAAGGCCGTATCACCTTTGCCAATGCCGACTATAGCGTACAGACCGGCACCTTTCTGCTGCGCGCCACGGTTCCGAATCCGGATGCCACCCTGCGGCCGGGGCAGTTTGTCCGGGTGCGGATCGAGGGCGCGGTCCGCCCGAACGCGATCCTCATCCCGCAGGAGGCCGTCCTGCAGGGCGCCAAGGGGCATTTCGTGATCGTGCTCGACCAGGAGAACAAGGCGCAGGTCCGCCCGGTGCAGGTCGGTCCCTGGCAGGGGAACAACTGGTTCATCGACAGCGGACTGGCGGCCGGCGATACCGTGGTGGTGGACGGGGTGGCCAAGATCGTACCGGGGGCGACGGTGAAGATCGTATCCGAGACCACCACGGACGCCGGACCGACACCCCCCGCACCCCACCGGCCCATCGGTGTGATCGGCGACCAGAAGAAGTAGCCCCGGAGCCCCCCATGTTCTCCCACTTCTTCATCGACCGACCCATCTTCTCGGCGGTGATCGCCCTGGTCATCACCATCGCGGGCCTGGTGGCGATGGTCCAATTGCCGATCGCCCAATATCCGCAGATCACCCCGATCCAGATCCAGGTGACCGCCAATTATCCAGGTGCCAACGGCACCCTGGTGGCCCAGAACGTCGGCGCGCCCATCGAACAGCAGGTGAACGGCGCCAACAACATGATCTACATGTCGTCCACCAGTTCCTCGACCGGCAACTATACGCTGTCGGTCTATTTCACCATCGATACAGACCCCGAACTGGCCCAGGTCGACGTGCAGAATCGGGTGAGTCAGGCGATGGCTCAGTTGCCGCAGTCGGTCCAGGCCGAGGGTGTCGACGTCCAGCAAAAGACCTCGACTTTCCTGATGGTGCTGGCACTCTTCTCGCCGGACGGCAGTCTCGACGCGGACGTGATTTCCAACTACGCCAACGTCCAGGTGCTGAGCACCATCAACCGGATCAATGGCGCCAATCAGGCCTCGATCTTCGGTGTTCCCGAATATGCGATGCGCATCTGGCTCAAACCGGACCGGATGGCCCAACTCGGCATCACCGCGAATGAGATCGCCGATGTCGTGAAACAGCAGAACCAGCAGTTCGCGGTCGGCCGCATCGGCGACACACCCACGCCCTATCCGGTTCCCCAGACCTTTCCGGTCACCACCGGCACCATTACCGAGCCCGCCCAATTCGACAACATGATCCTGCGCGCGCAGAACCAGGATGCCGCCCTGGTGCGCGTCAAGGATGTCGGCTACACCCAGCTCGGCGCGCAGAGCTATGTCCTGAATACCGAGTATGAGGGCAAGTCCGCGACCCTGATCGCGATCTATCAGCAACCCGGCGCCAATGCACTCCAGGTCTCCAAAGACGTGCGGGCCACCCTGGCGGAACTCTCCAAGAGCTTTCCCCAAGGTCTGGATTACGCGGTCGCACTGGACACGACCAAATTCGTACAAGCCTCCATCGACGAGGTCGTCAAGACCTTCTTCGAAGCCGTCGTCCTCGTGGTGCTGGTGGTCTTCATCTTCCTGCACAGCCTGCGGCTCACCATCATTCCGACCCTGGCCGTACCGGTGTCGATCCTCGGCGCACTGATCGGCATGCTGCTCATCGGCTTCTCGATCAACATGCTCACCCTGTTCGGGATGATTCTGGCCATCGGTCTGGTGGTGGATGACGCTATCGTGGTGGTCGAAAACACCGAGCGCAATATGGTCCAGTTCGGCCTGACACCCAATGCCGCCGCCAAACGGGCGATGGACGAGGTCAGCGGGCCCGTGATCGCGGTCGTCCTGGTATTAAACGCAGTCTTCGTGCCGGTCGCCTTCCTCGGTGGTATCACCGGCGCACTCTACAAACAGTTCGCCGTCACCATCGCCATCTCCGTGGTGTTCTCCGGCATCATCGCGCTGACCCTCTCACCCGCCCTGGCGGCACTCCTCATCAAAGCCAAGCACGGTGAGAAGAAAGGCTTCTTCAAATGGTTCGATGACGGTTTCGACCGGTTGACCGGCGGTTATGTCAGCGGCGTCAAATGGATCATGCGCCACTGGGTCCTGGGGATGATCGTCTTCGCGCTCGCGGTCGCCGGAACCGTCTGGATGTTCCGCACCCTGCCCACCTCCTTCGTACCGCAAGAAGACCAGGGTTACATCTTCGTACCCTATTTCCTCCCGGACTCCGCCAGCCTGAGCCGTACCAATGCGGTCGGCACCCAGGCCGCGGCCGTGATGCGCGCCCACCCGGCGGTGGACAATGTCTCCCAGGTCGACGGCTACAGTCTGATCGACTCCCAGATGCAGACCAATTTCGGTGTATTGTTTGTCGCACTGAAGGACTATGCCGAGCGCCAATCGCCCGCGCTCTCCGCCAACGCCGTGATCGCCGACGGCATGCGCGGCTTCTACCCCATTCAGGGCGGATTGGTGATCCCGGTCAACCCGCCCGCCATTCCCGGACTCGGTGTCACCGCGGGCTTCCAGATCTGGATCGAACAGAAGGGCTCAGGCACCTTCGGACAACTGTCCGGTCTGGTCGATGAGATTATCGCCAAAGCCAAGACCCGGCCTGAATTGACGGGGATCAATACCACCATTCGCGCCAACGGCCAACAGTTGCTGGCCGACGTGGACCGGGAAAAGGCCGAGGTCCTGGGGGTCCCCATTCAAGATGTCTACGACACCTTGCAGACCATGTTCGGCTCACTCTATGTCAGCCAGTTCCCCAAGGATTCCCGCCTCTATCAGGTGGTCCTGCAGGCTGAGCCAAGCTACCGCATGTCCCCGGAAGATATCGGCAAGTTCTATGTGAAGAACAAGGAGGGCAAGATGATCCCGCTCTCGGCCCTGGTCACCACCAGCTACGTGATCGGCCCGAGTCTGGTGACCCGCTTCAACAACTATCCGGCCATCGCCATCAATGGCGGCCCGGCCCCCGGTGTGTCCTCCGGTGCCGCCCTGGCGGCCATGGCCGAGGTGGTTGGTGAGGTGCTGCCCGCGGGCTACGGCTACGAGTGGGCCGGTGAGGCCCGCGAAGAAGTCAGTTCGGGTTCGACCTCGGCCATCGCCTTCATCTTTGGTCTGATCTTCGTCTTCCTGATCCTCGCCGCCCAGTACGAGAGCTGGTCATTGCCGGTCGGGGTCATGATGGCCGTGCCCTTCGCGATCCTGGGCGCCCTGGTCGCCATCGCCCTGCGCGGACAGGACAACGATCTCTACTTCCAGATCGGACTGCTGACCCTGGTCGGACTGGCCGCCAAGAACGCCATCCTGATCGTCGAGTTCGCGGTGGAACTCAACCGCAAGGAGGGCAAATCCTTCTTCGACGCGGCGGCCGAGGCGGCGCGACTGCGGTTGCGGCCCATCATCATGACTTCCTTCGCCTTCGTGCTCGGCACCCTGCCGCTCGCCATTGCCACCGGGGCCTCGGCCAACAGCCGCCACTCCATCGGCACCGGCGTCATCGGCGGCACCCTGGCCGCCACCCTGATCGCCATCTTCTTCATCCCGATGTTCTACTGGCTGCTGTCGACCGCCAGCGGCCGGCTGTTCGGCAGCGCCAAGGGCGACGCCCCAACGCCGCCCGACGCGGCACCGCGGATCGATGCCGGCGGGGCGCCTGCCCCCCAGACACCCCAGGCGCGGCGCGAGGAGATCTGACATGCGCCCCCTGATCATCTGTTTGATCGCCGCCCTGTCGGCCGCCCTGGTCGCCGGCTGCATGCTCGGACCCGACTACACCCGCCCTCTGGTCGACACCCCGGACGCCTATCGCTTCGCGTTCAGCGACGCCCAGGACACGGCCAACACGCGCTGGTGGCGCCAGTTCCGTGACCCGGTGCTCGACGACCTCATCCTCATCGCCCTGGCCAACAACTGGAGCGCCAAGATCGCCGCGGCCAACGTCGAGGCCGCCGCCGCCGTGCTGACCCAGGCGCGGGCGCCGCTGTTCCCCCAGGTGAATTACAGTGGTGAAGGGATCCGGGAGCGGGTGTCCGAGGCCACCGCCACGCCGGTTCCGAACAGTGTCGCCAACCCCCAGAACAACTTCACGGTGCTGGCCGGCGCTTCCTGGGAGATCGACCTGTGGGGCCGCATCCGCCGCCAGACCGAGGCCGCGCGCGCCGATCTGCTGGCCACCGAGGAAGCACGACGCGGCGTCATCCTGTCGCTCGTCGGCACCCTGGCGAGCAGCTACATCCAACTGCGTGGGCTGGACGAGCAACTGGCGACCTCGAAACGGACCCAAGCCGCCTATGCGGAATCCCTGCGCCTGTTCGAACTCCAGTTCAAATACGGCCAAGTTTCCGAAATGGAGGTCGCCCAGGCCAGGTCCCAATACGAGACCGCCAGCGCGCAAATCCCGGTCATCGAACAGCAGATCGGGCAACTCGAGAATGGCCTCTCGATCCTGCTCGGCCGCAATCCCGGACCCATCCAACGCGGGCTGACGGTCGAGACCATGGGCCGGCCCGCGGTGCCGTCCGGGGTCCCGTCCCAACTCCTGGAGCGACGCCCCGACATCCTCCAGGCCGAACAACAACTGATCGCCGCCAATGCCCAGATCGGGGCGGCCAAGGCCCTGTATTTCCCGAGCATCTCGCTCACCGCGGCCCTCGGTGGGTCCAGTTCGGAGCTGTCCGATCTGTTCAGCGGCCCGGCCAACACCTGGAACTTCGCAGGCTCAGTAATCGGCCCCATCTTCACCGCCGGATCGGTCAGCGGCCAGGTGGCCCAGGCCCAAGCACAGCAACGGGCGGCGGAAGAAAACTATCAACAGGTCATCCAAACCGCCTTCGCCGATGTCTCCAATGCGCTGATCGCGCGTCAGAAGCTCGGCGAGCAGGTCGGAGCTCAAACGCGACTGGTGCAGGCTCTGCGCGACTATTCCCGGCTCGCCCGAATCCAGTTCGACGGCGGCTATGTCCCTTACTCCACCGTGCTCCAGGCTGAGCAGCAACTCTTCCCGGCGGAACTGAATCTGGCCGCTACGCGCGCCGCCGACCTGTCGGCACTGGTCAGTGTCTACCAGGCCATGGGCGGCGGGTGGGTCGACGAGGCGGCGCGCACGGCGCCGGCCCCGGTTAAAGGCAAAGGGCCATTTGCGCCGGCGCTGCCGGAGGCACCGGGGAGCGTGGGACAATAAGCCTGTTCAGAGACAGCAGCGGCGACCATTCACTCCTCCCAGCTCAACGGGACGGTGGCGAGCCGCCGTGCGAGCAGGATCGCCCGGTGGTACCGGGCGGTGCGCGCGCCGGCCTTGGCTATAAACCCGGCCACCGCGCGATCTGCACGGTCGCCGGTCCGCACAGCGGACCGTCCGGGGCCGGCCGGAACGATGATCAAGGCCAGATCCGACCAGTCGACGAGGATCAGGGGCTCGGCGATCCGGGCCAGGGTCACGCGGCAGAGGGCGTCGTAGATCGCCGTACGCTCGCGATACAGGTGGGGATTGCCGATCAGGCGGTCGGCGCGCTTGATCTTGTGCTTC
>NZ_CAIZIZ010000318.1 GCF_903933125.1 uncultured Lamprocystis sp.
CGCTGCGCGACTTTCACGGTGAAGCCTCAGCCTCCGGTGCACGACGTCCGGGCACCGGCAGCAGGACAAGGTCCGACCGGCGGGCGTTGCCCTGGCGTGCGCGGATCAGATCCCGCCGTCCACGAAGGTCAGGACGAAGTTCACCGGCACCGCGTTGCTGATGGCCGCAAGACCGGCCAGTTCGCGCAGCTTCTCCACGCCGTCGCTCATGCCGAACTTGGCCGCATCGATCACCAGCGGCTTGACGCTCGCCACCATCACGGTGTTGGCGGAGACCTTTGCGGCCTGCACCACCAGCACCATGGGCTGGGTCTGACCATGTAGGGCCAGGATCCCTTCGGCGGTGATCTCGGCAATCTCGCCGACGGCCATCGATTTGATCCGCTCCGGGTCGATCTTGGCGGTAAGCACCGCCTCTTTGTAGTCGGCGGTATCGAACAGGAACTCCCGCATGCGTTCGTCACGGATGGGAATCAGGGTCTCGACACTGTCCAGCATCAGGACGACCTTCGCCTGACCATCGGGCGCGATGGTGCCGGCGATGTCCTTGAAGGTGTGAATCTCCGCCACGTCCTTGCCCTTAATGGAGATGAAGGCCAGGTGCGAGCGGGCCGGGTCGAGATTCCAGTCCGCCCAGGCCGGGGCGGCGGAGAATGCATAAGCGAACGCGACGAATCCGAGCGTGGTGAGAGCGGGACGTTGCATGGTGTTCCTCCAGGTTGTTATCCACCCCTGAAGGTGGCGCACCGGACGCGGATCACAAGTGGGGGTCCGGGTCGGCGACAACCGGCGAGGCATCCGCCGCCATCCGGCTGGATACCATGCGCAAGACCAAAAAGTGCGGACTCGTCTGGTACAATGTAACATTCGCGATGCCTGGACACCTGGCCGCATCGACTCACTTGTATCGATCAACCATGACCGCAGTTCCCGTGACTTCGCCCGCCCCGGCGGCAATTGCCATCCGCGACCTGCGCTTTCGCTGGCGGGCGGATTTGCCGCCGGTGTTGGTCATCGACGCGCTGGACATTCAGCCGGGTGAGCGGATCTTCATCGAGGGACCGAGCGGCAGCGGCAAGACCACCCTGCTGGGACTGCTGTCCGGTGTGCTACCCGTGAGCGACGGGGCCCTGACCGTGCTGGATCAGCCACTGAATCGCCTG
This sequence comes from uncultured Lamprocystis sp., assembly GCF_903933125.1. Taxonomy (GTDB): domain Bacteria; phylum Pseudomonadota; class Gammaproteobacteria; order Chromatiales; family Chromatiaceae; genus Thiodictyon. The sequence goes on from NZ_CAIZIZ010000318.1 coordinate 1,164, forward strand.
AGCGCGGTGGAGCGTGACCACTTCCGCGCCGATCACGTCGGTTACGTCTTTCAGATGTTCAACCTGATTCCGTATCTTTCGATGCTGGACAACGTCACCCTGCCCTGCCGTTTCTCACGGCGGCGCCGCGCCCGCGCCCTGGCGCGCGGCGGCAGCCTGAACGCGGAGGCGGTGCGCCTGCTGGCCCATCTGGACCTGGACGACCCCGGCCTGCGCGCCCGTCCGGTGACTGAACTGTCGGTTGGCCAACAGCAGCGGGTGGCGGCGGCGCGGGCGCTGATCGGCGCGCCCGAGATCCTGATCGCGGACGAGCCCACCTCGGCCCTTGATGCCGACCGGCGCGCCGGCTTCGTCGAACTGCTGTTCCGGGAATGTCGGGAGGCCGGTCTGACGTTGGTCTTCGTCAGTCATGACGCGAGTCTCGAAGGGCTGTTCGACCGCACCCTGCGACTCGCCGAACTGAACCGCGCCGCGGCCTGACCGACACTGGGGCGAACACCCACTATGCCAATTCTCATACTCGCCTGGAAAAGCCTGCTGAACCGGCGCTTCACCGCGCTCTTGACGCTGCTGTCGATCGCCTTCAGCGTCACCCTGCTGATCGGGGTGGAGCGGCTGCGCGGGGAGGTGCGCGAGGGCTTCACCAATACGGTCTCCGGCACCGATCTGATCGTCGGCGCGCGCAGCGGCCCCATCAACCTGCTGCTCTACGCGGTGTTCCGCATCGGTAACGCCACCAACAACATCTCCTGGGAGAGCTATCAGGCGATTGCGAACCTCCCCAAGGTCGCCTGGACCATCCCGCTCGCATTGGGTGACTCGCACCGGGGCTTTCGCGTGCTCGGCACCACCGCCACCTATTTCGCGCACTTCCGCTATAGCCGTGACCGCGGGCTCGCGCTGGCCCAGGGTGAACCCTTCGCGGATCTCTACGATGCGGTCTTGGGATCCGAGGTGGCACGGACCCTGGGCTACCGGCTGGGCGACCCGATCGTCATCGCCCATGGAACCGGGGATGTCAGCTTCGCCCGTCACACCGACAAACCCTTCCGGGTCGCCGGCATCCTGGCCCCCACCGGGACCCCGGTGGATCGCACCGTGCATGTGAGCCTCGCGGCGATCGAGGCCATCCATGTCGGTTGGGAATCCGGTGCCGCGGCCCCGGGCCGCTCCCCGGACGCGGCACAAACCCGGGAGTTGGCCGCGACCGGCGCACTGACGCCCAAGGCGATCACGGCGGTCCTGGTGGGACTCAAGTCGCGCATCGCGACCTTTCAGGTCCAACGCGCAGTCAACGACTATCCGGAGGAGCCGCTGCTCGCGATCCTCCCTGGGGTCGCGTTGGCGGACCTCTGGCGGCTGATCGGTATCGGTGAACGGGCCCTGTTGGCGGTCTCCGCCGCGGTTGTGGTGGTCGGGCTGTTCGGTATGCTGACCGCGCTGCTGACCAGCCTGAACGAGCGGCGCCGGGAGATGGCGATCCTGCGCTCGGTGGGCGCGCGCCCGGCACATGTGCTCGCGCTGATCCTGGGGGAGGCCGTCTTCCTCACCCTGGTCGGCGCCCTGCTGGGGGTCGCGCTGCTCTACGGTGTACTCTTGCTGGGCGGTCCCTTGATCACCGACCGGCTGGGGCTTGTCATCGGCATCGGCCCACCGAGCCCCGCGGAGGGCCTATTGCTGGCCGCGGTGGTCGCCGCCGGCGTGCTGGTCGGACTGATTGCCGGCTATCGGGCCTACCGCCTGTCGCTGTCGGACGGGCTGCTGATTCGCGTTTGAACCCTTGGAGACTTTGGTATATGCGTCTGATAGACACCCTGGCAGCGTTGGTATTGGCAGCCGCCCTAGCCGGCTGCGACAGCCAATCGGATGACGGCCAAGCGAATGCCGCGAAGGCTCGGACCGCGGCCGCGGAGACGGCCGCGGCTCCGGAACTGACGGCAGCGACCCCCCAGGACCTGGACTGGGACACCCTGATCCCCGAGGACTGGCAACCGGACACCCTGTTCGATAAGTACGACCTCAACAGCCTGCAGGACGATGACCCGCAGGCTAAAGAACTCATGGGCAAACTCAAACAGCTCTGGGCCGAGGCCCCGGTGGTGTCCGCACTCGACGGTAAACTGGTACGGCTACCTGGCTTTATCGTACCCGTGGAGTCGGAGTCGACCAAGATCACCGAATTTCTGCTGGTTCCCTACTACGGCGCCTGCATTCACGTCCCGCCGCCGCCCGCCAACCAGACCGTCTATGTCAAACTGGCGTCGGAGAATGCCTTCGAGGGGGAACTGTTCGATACCGTCTGGGTCACCGGGACCCTCAAGGTCACACCGACCAGCAGTGACCTGGCGGACGCCGGGTACCGGATCGAGGCCACCGGGATCGCGCCCTACAAAAGCGATGACGAGCCGAGCCAGTAGGCAAGCACGTCACCCACCGGCCGGCCGCTCGTACCCCATGTGCTGGAGCACCTGGCGGACATAGTTGCGCGTCTCGGAGTAGGGCGGGATCTGATAGCCGTTGCGGATGACGGCGTTTTCCCCGGCGTTGTAGCCGGCCAGGGCCAGCGTGAGGTCCTGACCGAACAGGTCGAGCAGATCGCGCAGGTAGGCCGCTCCGCCACGCAGGTTTTCGATCGGATTGAAACTGTCTTTGACCCCGTAGCGCGCCGCGGTGCCCGGCATCAACTGCATCAGACCCTGAGCCCCGGCGTGAGACACGGCCTCGTGGTTGTAGGCGGATTCGGTGCGGACCACGGCGTGGAGCAGCTCCGGGCTCAGTTTGTTGAGCCGCGCGTAGGCGTTGATCACCCGTTCGAAACGGGCGCGACGGGCCGCCAATGACTGGCTCACCGCGGCCGACTTGGCCGAGGACGGGACCGGGTTCGCGGCGGCCAGCGGCGGGTTCAGGCTCGCCAGCCGCTGGCGATTCTCGTTGACCAGACCGCGCGACTCGCGCTTCCACTCCAGCCGGTATTTGGCGCCCTTGAGCGGCGCGTCGGTGAAATACGTATTGCCCTTGGCGTCTACATATTTGTACACGTCCGCATGGACGCCAGTCGCGGCGAACGCCGACGCCGCAAACACCAGTGCCACGATGATGATCGGCATGCCACCCCCCCCTGTTCCCCAGATTCGAGTCACTGCGTGAGATCGACGGCGGCAGGCCCGCGCTGGTCGGCCGCCCAAAGTTCGTCGATCCGATGGCGGTTCAACGCCAGCCACTGGACCGCAATGATAAGGGTGGCCGCGGTGAGCCGCCCATGACCAAGATCATGAATCACGCGATCCAGATCGCGTAGAACGATGCGTGTGTATTCGCCCTCGTGCGGATTACCCGCGGTCGCGGGGAGATCGGTGTCGAGCAACTCGCCGCAGTAGATGTCCACACACTCGTCGCTGAAGCCGGGGCTGGTGTGACAGACAGCAATGCGGGTCATGGCCCCGAGCCGGCATCCGGTCTCTTCCAATGCCTCCCGCCGAGCCGTTTCCGCCGCGCTGTGTCCCACCGCGATCACGCCGCCCGGCGGCTCCCAGGTCAGACCGCCGGTAACCGAGTGCAGTGTCCCGACCCGAAACTGCTCGACCAGTACGACTTGACCGGACACGGGATCGAAGGGCAATACCACCGCCGCGCGCAGGCCATCGATACACTCCCGGTCTACGACGACCCGCACCCCCGAACCCGGCACGGCCAGGCCGAGACGGTAACGATTGAGCCTCAGAAACCCGTCGCTGAGCGGCTCGCTACGAATGATCTCAACGTTCGTCGTCATGCTCGAACCTTAGCACTGATTTCGGTGAACGGCGAGACCGTACATCGGAAACAAATCTGAAGCCGAATCAAGTAGTCGCCAAGTCACTCATTATTTCCCGATTTTTCTCGTAGGGTTATATTGACTTCTTAGTGCGTTGCAAGAATCGACGCACGGATATCGATCCACGTCGATTTGCTATTGCTTTTCCGATCGAGCCACCTATAATCCGCTTGCACCATCACAACGTCAAATGTACCGGGGGGAACATGAACAGACGTTATTTCCTGGGGTTATCCCTGTCCGCCGTCGCGGCGCCCGCGCTGGCAAGACGGCCAACCGAACGCCCACGGGCACTGTCACTACACCACATGCACACCGATGAGCGTGTCTCTTTAGTGTACCGGGTCGGCGACCACTACAAGCGCAGCGCACTGCAGGAACTCAACTGGTTTCTGCGGGACTTCCGCACCGGCGACAAGGTTCCGATCGACCCGCAATTGTTCGACCTGCTCTACGACGTCAAGGCGTCGCTGGGCGACACCGAGGCCCGCTACGAGATCCTGAGCGCTTACCGCTCACCGCAAACCAACGCCATGTTGCGCCGGACCGGCCATCGGGTCGCCCGCAACAGCCTGCACCTGTCCGGTCAGGCACTTGATATACGCTTCCCCGACTTGGCCACCAGAGAAATCCGCGACGCCGCACTGGCCCTTGGCCGCGGCGGAGTGGGTTATTACCCCGGCTCGGACTTTGTGCACATCGACACGGGTGCGGTGCGGCACTGGCGGGCTTGATCGAACCGATCCCGATCCAGTCGGGCTGAGCGGCCCGATGATCCGACAAATCGATAACGACGCGGGCCCTAGGCCGCGCGTCGTTTTTTACGTGGGCGCAACCGGCACGGCCAAGACGCGCGAAAGTTCAACACAAAAGTCCTAAGCTTTTTGTGCAATTTTATTAATTTCATCCATTGGTTTTTTGCGGAGAGACGCGCGTCGCGCCTGACGCATCGACGGACAGCAGTCGGCGCTGACATGACGTTCAGGCATCGCGACCTGATATCCAGACACGTTAGGTGATTTCCGGGAAACAATGTACCAACGTGTAGGGGCGACTTTAGTCGCCCCTAAGGCGATTTCCGTGAATAGGCATCCCGACTGCGCATGCGCAGAAAGCCTGTTGGGTTGTAGGGGC
>NZ_CAIZIZ010000319.1 GCF_903933125.1 uncultured Lamprocystis sp.
CACCGATTCGGACGCAGGTGCGACTGAAGTCGCACCTACATTGACCGGTATCCAAATTGTCGGAAATCACCTAAGTTAGATTGTGGAGCAACAAAAAGCCTTTTTGTTGACTCATGCCCTTATCCTAGGGGCTAAGTCCGACAGGCTGCTAGGGGCGGATTTCAAACCCGCCCCTACACCAAGGGTCAGTCCGGATATCAGATCGGAAGGCTACAATCAATGCGGATTGCGCCGAGAACCGTGAAGGCAGTGTGACCACCGGCACGGTTTAGCCGACGGTGCATGACCTACCTTAGGAGCAAGGTTATGATTATCCCCCCTCTCCGTTGCCGGCTCCCCGCTGGTACCGGTTTTTTTGCGCCGGCAGGACCGCGACCGGCCAGGTGCATGGGGTGGATCGGTACGAACAGCGTGTCGTCTCCGCGGACGATCCACCAGGCACTCCGATGCCCAGAAAACTCAGCTATTTTGTCCTTATCTTCCTGCCCTCGGCCCTGCTCATTGGTCTTGGCGCCTGGTATCTCCGACAAACGGACGATGACGTGGCTATGGTCCGCCTCCAGGCGACGCAAGAACTGGCCGTAGGACTGGGTGCCAATGCACTGACCCGCCACCTGGATACGGTCCATCGCGACCTGCGCTATATCGCGAGCCAAGAGGCCCTGCGCGTCCTGCTCAACGAAGGCAGCCCCGCCGCGTTGGGCTACCTGACCCGCGACCTGATCGCCTTCTCGGATGCCGCCCGATTTTATGACCAGATACGTTGGATCGATCAAACGGGTCTGGAGCGGGTGCGCGTCGATCGCGTCGCCGGAGCGGCCGTTGCGATCCCCACGGAGCGCCTGCAAAACAAGGGTTCACGCTATTTCTTCACCGACACCATGGCACTGAATCCCGGCCAGGTATTCGTGTCGCCCCTGGACCTCAACATCGAGGGCAACGCCATTGAGGTGCCCTACAAACCCATGCTCAGGTTCGCCACCCCGGTGGTCGACGCGGCGGGCCAGCGGCGCGGCATCGTGATCCTGAACTACCTGGGACGAACCATGCTTGACGAATTCGCCGACGCCGCGGGCAGCTTGAGCGATGACATCACCCTGTTGAATGGTGAGGGCTACTGGCTCAAAGGCAGCGACCCGGCCGATGAATGGGGCTTCATGTTCAAACAGTCGCTGACCCTGGGGAACCGCTACCCGGAGGTCTGGGCACGGCTGGGCACGGCCGACCGGGGCCAACTGCAAACCAGTTCCGGCCTGTGGACCTGGCGGACTCTCAATCCCCTGAAATCCGGCGAAGTATCCAGCACCGGGACGGCGGAGACGGCCGGCCCCAGTCAGGGACGGGTACATCAAGACAACTATTTATGGAAGGCCATCTCGCGGGTACACCCGCAGCAGCTGACCGCCCTCGGTACCGAGACGGCCACCCGTTACGGCATCATTGCCGGCATCCTGATCGGCCTCTTGGCGGCGGTCAGTTGGCTGTTCGCCACATCCCTTGCCGAGCGCGCCAAGGCCCGTGAGCTGCTGGAGCGACTTGCAACTACCGACGGTCTCACCGGGCTGGGCAATCACCGCTTCTTCATGGATCAACTGAAACAACATTGGCAAGTCTTTCAGCGACATCCCGCGCCGCCGGTGGGTATCCTGATAATGGATCTCGATCACTTCAAGGGCGTCAACGACGGCCATGGCCATGCCGTTGGCGACATGGTCCTGCAGCATGTCAGCCGCATCCTGCGCGCGTCCCTGCGCCAGACCGATACCGCCGGCCGCATTGGCGGGGAGGAATTCTGCGTCCTGCTGCGTGGTAGCGACCTGGACGGCGTCCGCGTCTTTGCTGAACGGTTCCGCCACCAACTCGAGACCGCGCCCGTGATCGTGGGGGACTTGCAACTCACCGTCACGGCGAGTTGCGGCGGTTCGACCTTTCTGAGCACCGACACTATCCCCGCCGCGGCGATGCAGCGGGCGGATGCCGCGCTGTACCGCGCCAAGGCCGCCGGCCGCAACCGTGTGGAGCTTGCCGAAGTCTCTGTCTGACGTGGGGCCGTCACGGCGCCTGATCTTTGGACCCCGCACCGAGGGAAGATGAAAGGCCCCCGTGGGAGCGGCGTCCCGCCGCGATGCGGTGCCGCGGTGACCTTGAACGCCGCGGTGACCGCGCGCGCGGCCCCGTCGCGGCGGGACACCGCTCCCACCGGGTCGCTGCACGACTTTCACGGCAAAGCCTCGACCTCCGGTCATCTTGCGGCCCGAACGATGATCAAGGCCCGCAGGGGCCTTGATCACGGTTCCGGCCACGCGGCCTCGCAGGGTGGACAAGCGCAGCGGAGAAACCGGGGGCAGACCCTGAGATATCCCAACAAAATATCGTTCTCAATCAGTTGGACGTAGATGCCGCCAATTGCTGGCAGCGCCCCTGAGCCCAAGTACCCACTAACTCGCTGGTTTTTTTTGCTCAGGTTCACCGGGGTACCTCAGAACCTGACCCCGTTTCCTCTGGAAGGAGGAAAAAGGAAAGACCTGACCCTGAAGTACTCCGCATAGGTGGGGCGCAGCTTGCGGTAGCTCTCGCCCTCCTTGATCTGCGCGCTGTAGAGATCGGCCCAACCGTAGAGGATGCGCGCCGGCAGATCACGATGATTGAGGATCTGGACCTCGACCTGATACAACTGCCCGGATGGACCGGGGCAGCTCCGCGCCGAGGATGGCGTTGAGGAAATGGATCAGCAGATCCCGATTGGACTCTGCCCCCAGCAGGGCCTTGAAGTTGGCAAGCAATCTGGCGGCGGGATTTTGTGAGGTGTCGATGCCCGAGTCGTCGGTGAGGAAGTATCCGCGGGCGCCGTTTGAACTCAAGTGGTGGTATGTTTTCCCGTCGGTCGACCGGTCGGTGGATCCGATCACCGCACAGCGGACCCTACAGGTCACGGTGTTACCGTAGGGTCCGCTGTGCGGCCCGTCCGCGGCCGGCCGGAACGATGATTAAGGCCGGAAGTGGAGACCTGCCACCCCAAGTCTTGACGGTTGCCTGTGGGAGCGGCGGCCCGCCGCGGTGCGGTGCGGCGGACACCTTTAACACCGCGGGTACACGCCCGGCCCGTCGCGGCGGGACGCCGCTCCCGCAGGGTCGCTGCGCGACCTTTACCGGAGGCGATCGGACTTCGCGCCCGATCGCCCTCTCCCCTCATGATCGGCGCCCCCAAGGGCGCCGATTCTCAGAGCATCTTACGCAGTTCATACTCCAAAATACCCTCGGCCCCGGCGGCACGCAGCCGCGGGATCAGGGTGCGTACCGCCTCGACATCGACGATGGTTTCCACCGCCAGCCACTCGGGGTCATAAAGGTGGCTGACGGTCGGGGCGTGCAGGCTCGGCAACAGGGCGACGATTTCGTCGATCAGGGCCGCGCGGATATTGAGTTTGAGGGCAACCTTGTGACGCGCGGCTAAAGCCGCCTGGAGCATCAGTGCGATCTGGTCGATCTTGGCCCGCTTGACCGGGTCGTCCAGGGCGCGCGGGTTGGCGATCAGGCGGGTCTCGGTGTAGAGCAGGTCCTCGACGATGCGCAACCCGTGGGCGCGAATGGTGCTGCCGGTCTCGGTGATCTCCACCGCGGCATCGACCAGGCCCTCTACCACCTTGGCCTCGGTCGCCCCCCAACTGAACTCGACGCTGGCATCCACCCCGCGCTCGTCCAGATAGCGCCGGGTGAAGCCGACCAACTCGGTGGCCACCTTGCAGCCCTTCAGGTCCGCCACCGTCCGGACCGGCGAGTCCTCCCGCACCAGGAGCACCCAGCGGCTGCGCTGATTTGATGCCTTGGAATAGGTTAAAGTGCAGACCTGCGACACCTCGGCCTGGGTCTCCATGATCCAGTCAAGCCCCGTGAGCCCGAGATCCAGGGTGCCGTTGGCCACGTAAGGGGCCATCTCCTGGGCACGCACCAGGGCGCAGGCCAATTCCGGGTCATCCACGTCCGGGTAGTAGTTGCGCGAACGCGGGGCAATGGTCCAACCCGCTTGTTTGAAGAGTGCAATGGTGGCTTCTTCAAGGCTGCCCTTGGGGATGCCGAGTTTCAGTTTGGTCATCTGCGTACCTTGCTGCGATGCTGATCGAAACCGGGATTATGAACCCTGCGGATGACGGTCGGCACCGCCGATCGTCCTGGCCGCGACCCGCCGCGGTTCGTTCATCTGACGAACGCAAGGATTCGATTGTCAAGTCTGCGATCTGGGTTCCTCCAGCCGGCAGCGGCAGGATCTACACTGATCATCAGGCCACCACCGAGACAACCATGATCGCCCGACACCAGACGGCCGGCTTTACTCTGATCGAACTGATGATCACCGTGGCGATCATCGGCATCCTGGCTGCGCTGGCGATTCCCGCATACGGGGTGTTCACTGTCCGCGCGCGAGTCTCGGAAGGCATCGTCTTCGCGACACGCTACAAGACTGAATTGGCGGACTATATCACCGCCAACAGGGCGCTTCCCCCGGCCGACTTTGAGTACCTCGAAAACGGGAATGGCATGGTCACCAGGATCAACTGGTCCAAGCAGCGCGGTGCGATCGAGGTCTGGTTCGGAGCCCAGGCCGGGGCCGAACTCGACGGTACCATTCTATGGTTGGTGCCGACCATCGCTGTCAGTTCGGTTCAGTGGACCTGTCGCGGTCACTCCGGCGACGGAAATATCGATTGGCGCATCGATCCCATCTATTTGCCGAGCAGTTGCCGGTAAGGAACCGTTCACCAATAAGTGAATCAAGTCCAATAGGTAACGCCCTTGGGCGCCGCCGTCGTTGTCGTTGTCGTTGCCGTTGTCGTAATCGAGCTGATGATCCCCGCGAGGATGCGCTGGTCCCGTGCCGGGCGAGTCGTTAAAACCCCCGGCGGCTTTGTAAGCCCAGGCTGTGCCGAGAGTCGAAGCGGACAGACAGCGGCTGCTCACACCAAACTCTAATCGCTTATCCGATTACGATTACGACAACGACAACGACAACGACAACGACAACGACAACGACAACGACAACGACAACGACAACGTGTATATCAAATATACTTGACTCCGAGAATCTCCAGTTCCCGCTTGCCGCCGGGGGCATCCACCAGCGCGACATCCCCTTCGCTCTTGCCGATCAGGGCGCGGGCGATGGGTGAGCTGATGGAAATCATGCCCAGCTTCAGGTCAGCCTCGTCGTCGCCGACGATTTGAAAGGTCAGCTCCTCGTCTTTCTCCACCTCGAGGACTTCGACCGTCGCACCGAACACCACCCGCCCGTTGGCCGGCAGCTTGGTCACGTCGATGACCTGAGCGTTCGAGAGCTTGCCATCAAGGTCCTTGATGCGGCCTTCGATGAAGCTCTGCTGCTCGCGTGCCGCATGATATTCAGCGTTTTCCTTGAGATCGCCGTGGGCGCGTGCCTCAGAGATCGCGGCGATGACCCGCGGACGCTCGATCCGCTTGAGCCGCTCCAGTTCATCACGCAACTTCTCAGCGCCTCTGGCAGTGAGAGGGACTTTACTCATTGATGGAATCCTCGTTTTACGTCGCCAGCCTGTATCAGCCGGCCAATGCGTCCCATTGCGGGTAGACCAACACTTCAGTGAAGATTTTGTAGCCGATTGACACTCAGGATGTCCAGTTGTTTCAACGCGAGGCACGCCGCCTCGGCCCCGGCGATGGTGGTCGTATAGCTGACCTTGTGCTGGAGCGCGGCACGGCGGATCTCGGCCGAATCCACGATCGCCTGGGCACCCTCGGTGGTGTTGACGATGAAGGTCACTTCGCTGTTCTTGATCATGTCGACGACGTGCGGCCGGCCTTCCATCACCTTGTTGACGATCACGCAGGGCAGCCCGGCCGCCTGAACCGACTTGGCCGTGCCGCTGGTGCCGTAGAGCGTGAATCCCAGAGCCAGCAGGTCACGGGCGACCCGGATCAGGCGCGCCCGGTCCGCGGCGCGGACACTGAGCATCGCCTTGCCTTTGACCGGCAATAAGGTGCCGGCACCTTCCTGGGCCTTCGCGTAGGCCTCGCCAAAGCTCTCGCCCACCCCCATCACCTCGCCGGTGGATTTCATCTCGGGGCCGAGCACGGTGTCGACACCGGGGAACTTGATGAAGGGGAAGACCGCTTCCTTGACGAAATAATGCTTGGGTCGAACTTCCCGGGTGTGCCCTTGCTGCGCCAGTGACTGACCCACCATGCAGCGCGCCGCGACCTTGGCCAGCGCCACCCCGATGGCCTTGGAAACGAAGGGCACGGTACGCGAGGCGCGTGGATTGACCTCCAGGATGTAGATGTCATCGCCCTTGATCGCGAACTGGGCGTTCATCAGCCCGACCACGTTCAGACCATGCGCCATCTGGGCCATCTGCACGCGCATCCGGTCCTGGGTCGCCTGGGACAGGGTGTAGGGCGGCAGCGAGCACGCGGAGTCGCCGGAGTGCACGCCGGCCTGTTCGATATGCTCCATGATGCCGCCGATCAGCACGTCTTTGCCATCACAGATGGCATCGACATCAACCTCGATGGCGTCGTCGAGGAAGCGGTCCAAGAGCACCGGAGAATCGTTGGAGACCCGCACCGCACGATGCATGTAGCGGGTGAGTTCCGCCTCGTCATAGACGATTTCCATCGCCCGTCCGCCGAGCACATAGGAAGGACGCACCACCAGCGGATAACCGATGGCCGCGGCCAGGGTCACCGCCTCGGTTTCACTGCGCGCGGTGGTATTGGGCGGCTGCATGAGCCCGAGCTGATGGATCAACTGCTGGAACCGCTCCCGATCCTCGGCCCGGTCGATGGCATCCGGCGTCGTGCCGATGATCGGCACGCCGTTGGCCTCCAGGGCGCGCGCGAGCTTCAATGGGGTCTGACCGCCGTACTGGACGATAACCCCCAGCGGCCGTTCCTTGTCCACGATCTCGAGCACATCCTCCAGGGTCAGCGGCTCGAAATAGAGCCGGTCGGAGGTGTCGTAGTCGGTCGAGACGGTCTCCGGATTGCAGTTGACCATGATCGTTTCATAGCCATCCTCGCGCAGGGCCAGGGCGGCATGGACACAGCAGTAGTCGAACTCGATGCCCTGCCCGATCCGATTCGGACCACCGCCCAGCACCATGATTTTCTTGCGGTCGGTCGGGGCCGCCTCGCACTCCTCCTCATAGGTGGAATACATATAGGCGGTGCTGGAGGCGAACTCGGCGGCACAGGTATCCACCCGCTTGTAGACCGGACGCACGCCCAAGGTTCGGCGCAGGTCGCGGATCTCGCCCTCGGTCACCCCCGTCAAGCGGGCGAGGCGCCGGTCGGAGAAACCCTGACGTTTGAGTGAGCGCAGCCGCGCGGCGTCCAGTCCCGCGCGACCGTCTTCCAGCAGCCGTGCCTCGGTGGCCACCAAATCCTGGACCTGGGCCAGGAACCAGGGATCGATCTGCGACAGGGCCTGGATCTCGGTGCACGCCATCCCGGCCCGAAACGCATCCGCCAGATAGAAAATCCGCTCGGCCCCGGCCTGGCGCAGTTCGTGCCGGATCGTCTTATGAGCATCGGGGTGTTTGAGATCGACGATCTCATCGAGCCCGTAACGGTCGGTCTCCAACCCGCGCAGCGCTTTTTGCAGGGACTCCTGGAAGGTGCGGCCAATGGCCATGACCTCCCCCACCGACTTCATCTGCGTGGTCAGGCGCGCGTTGGCCTGTGGGAATTTCTCGAAGGCGAACCGCGGGATCTTGGTGACCACATAATCGATGGCGGGCTCGAACGAGGCCGGGGTCGACCCGCCGGTGATGTCGTTGCGCAGCTCGTCGAGCGTATAGCCCACCGCCAGCTTGGCCGCCACCTTGGCGATCGGAAAACCGGTCGCCTTGGACGCCAATGCCGAGGACCGGGAGACCCGCGGATTCATCTCAATGATGATCATGCGTCCATCCGCCGGATTGATGGCGAACTGGACATTGGAACCGCCCGTATCGACCCCGATCTCGCGCAATACCGCGAGCGAGGCGTCGCGCATGACCTGGTATTCCTTATCGGTCAGGGTCTGCGCCGGCGCCACCGTGATGGAATCGCCGGTGTGGATGCCCATCGGATCGAAGTTCTCAATCGAGCAGACGATGATGCAGTTATCCGCATGGTCGCGGACCACCTCCATCTCGTACTCCTTCCAACCCAGGGCCGATTCCTCGATCAGCAACTCATGGGTGGGTGAGAGATCCAGACCGCGCCGGCAGATCTCCTCGAATTCCTCGGTGTTATAGGCGATGCCGCCGCCGCTGCCGCCCATGGTGAAGGAGGGCCGGATGATACAGGGGAAGCCGATCGGAGCCTGCACCTGCATCGCCTCCTCAATGCTATGGGCGATCACCGAGCGGGGCATATCCAACCCGATCTTCCGCATCGCCTTGCGGAACAGGTCGCGGTCCTCGGCCTTATCGATCGCCTCTCGCGAAGCGCCGATCAGTTCCACCCCGAACCGCTCCAGCACCCCGCGGCGTACCAGATCCAAGGCGCAATTGAGCGCCGTCTGACCACCCATAGTAGGCAGCAGGGCGTCCGGGCGCTCTTGCTCGATAATGGCGGCGACCGCCCGCCAGGTGACCGGCTCGATATAGGTGGCGTCGGCCATCTCCGGATCGGTCATGATGGTCGCCGGGTTGGAGTTCACCAGGATGACCCGATAGCCCTCCTCGCGCAGCGCCTTACAGGCCTGCGCCCCCGAGTAATCGAACTCGCAGGCCTGGCCGATGACGATCGGACCGGCGCCGATGATCAGGATGCTGTGGATGTCGGTACGCTTTGGCATGGAATAAAGAAATCTTGCCGCAAATAAAGGCGAATGAATCAGATCGGCTTTCTTTCTTTCATCAGCGCGATGAAGTGATCGAAAATCGGCGCCACGTCGTGGGGACCCGGGCTGGCCTCCGGATGACCCTGGAAGCTGAAAGCCGGATACTCACGGTGGTGGATGCCCTGCAGCGAGCCGTCGAACAACGAGCGGTGGGTCGCCTCCAGACAGGCCGGCAGGCTCGTCTCGTCCACCGCGAAACCGTGGTTCTGGCTGGAGATCATGACCCGACCGGTCTTCAGATCCTGCACCGGGTGGTTGGCCCCGTGATGGCCGAACTTCATCTTGACGGTCCGCGCCCCGCTCGCCAGACCCAGCAACTGATGTCCGAGACAGATGCCGAAGACCGGGATACGGGTTTCCAGGAGCACGCGAATCGCGGTGATTGCGTAGTCGCAGGGCTCGGGGTCGCCCGGGCCGTTGGATAGAAAGACTCCGTCGGGCTCTTGGGCCAGCACCGCGGACGCCGGAGTCCGGGCCGGCACCACCGTCACCCGACACCCGCGCGCCGCCAGCATCCGCAGGATGTTGCGCTTGATGCCGTAGTCGTAAGCAACAACGTGAAAGGGCTGTTCACCCGCGACTTCTTGATGCCCGTGGACCAGCGACCAGACGCCTTGGGTCCAGACATAGACTTCCGCGGTGCTGGCGTCTTGCGCCAGATCCATGCCCTTGAGTCCAGGGAAGCCACGCGCCTCGCCCAGGGCCGCCGCTTCGTCGATGCCCTCGCCGGCCATCAGACAACCGCTCTGGGCGCCTTTTTCACGCAGGATGCGGGTCAGGCGGCGGGTATCGATACCGGCAATGCCGACCACGCCCTGCCGGGCCAGGTAGGCGTCCAGGCGCTCGGTCATGCGGAAATTGCTGGCCAGCAACGGCAAGTCGCGGATGATCAGCCCCGCCGCCTGGACCCGCCCGGACTCTTCGTCCTGCGGGTTGACGCCGACGTTGCCGATATGCGGATAGGTCAGCGTCACCAGTTGGCGCAGGTAAGAGGGGTCGGTCAGGATTTCCTGATAACCGCTCATGGCGGTATTGAAGACCACCTCACCGACGCTGGAACCGGCGGCACCGATCGAGGTTCCCCGGAAGACCGAACCGTCCTCCAGGACCAGAACTGCGGGCATATTCAAGGGTTTCTCCGAACCGGGAGACGGCATCGCCGGCAACACTTTAGGGCCGCGGGGGCCACCGGGACGTCAGCGGGCGCACGCGAGAAAGGTTTGGGTCAGACAGAGGACCGAACCGCCTGGGATTCTATAGATCCGACGCTGAACTGTCCACGCGCGCGCTCAGACGCAGACGATCAGAAATGATGGGTTGACGAAAATCCCCTGGGGTATGCATCGCGTACCCGCCAGGCCGAAGCGACTGCTGGGGTTGGGTACGCGATACGTACCTACGCCGCCAGTCAGGGCAGGCACGTCCGCATCATTTTGGATCGCGCCCGCTCAGACTTGTGGTCCACAGTGATGCGGTCGCAGACATGCGTAGGAACCTTGAAGCGGCTATCCACCGCAGGGCTCCCCGCCGTCACCGCCCCTGCCGCGCCCAGGCGACGATGCCGTGCGTGTCCATGGCACCCGCGGTACGCCGCACCTCGGCCCCACCCTTGAACAAGGCGAGCGTCGGAATACTCTTGATCCCCAATCGCGCGGCCAGCGCCTGCGCCTCCTCGGTGTTGACCTTGGCGAGCCGGAACGCCGGTTCGAGGGCCCGCGCCGCCGCCTCGAAGGCCGGCGCCATCGCGCGGCAGGGGCCGCACCAGGGAGCCCAGAAATCCACCAGCAGGGGGACATCGCTGCGGCTGAGATGGCGGGCAAACCCGGCCTCGTCGAGGGCGACCGGATGCCCCACAAAGAGCGGTTGATGACACTGACCGCACTTTGGGTCGGCCCCCAGGCGCGCTTGCGGCACCCGGTTGACCGCGTCGCAGGCCGGACAGATGACATGGAGACTCTCGGACATCGGAGTGACCTCACATTCAGCGATTTTCGAAAAACCTCGTTCCTCAATCAGAATGCTACAAGGAACGGTTCAGAAACAAGTGGCAAAAGGCGAGACCGGTGTCGGGTTACGCCGCGCTAACCCGACCTGCGGACGTGCCGGTTATTTTTGAACCGTGACGATGGGGTCTGTACGCCAGCGCACCGACCCGCCGGATGGTCCAGCCTATAAGAGAATGGTCTCGAACCTTTTTCTTCGACAGAGAGCACAATGATGAATCACAAGACCAACATCCTCGCCATTGGCATCGCGATCACCGCCATGAGCGCCGTCCTTGCCACGTCGGCGCAGGCTCAAGACGGCGTGGTCGGCGGCCCCTTGCCGTTCGCGAGCTACGATCAGGACGGCAGCGGCAGCGTGAGTGAGCAGGAGTTCGACAGGGTTTATGCGCAGCAGATCAGGGACCGTGCGGCGGCGGGCGCGCCCATGGGCGGGGTCGCCAATACGACGACATTCGCGACCTTCGACCGGAATGGTGATGGGCAGATCGCACCAGCCGAATTCGTGACTGTCCAACCGCCCGCGACCTCGGGTGGTCCAGGGACCATGGGGTCCGGTGTGCAAATGGGGCTCAGTGATGGCCGGGGGACCGGTATGGAAGGGACGCCGCCCAGCTTTGCCGATCTCGATGAAAACCACGACGGCAGCATCAGTCCGTCCGAATTCAATGACGCGCGAGCCAATCGTGCCGTAGAGAAGTCACAAGAAGGTCTGCCGCTCGGCAGCCTGCGCAATGCCCCACCCTTCGCTGCACTTGACCTCAACAGCGATCAACGGATCAGTTCGGAGGAATTCTACACCGTCCAGGCACAGCATTCGCAGCCGATGGCGCCGCAGCGCTGAGATCGGTGTCCATCCGCGACGAGTCTGACCCTGCCGCGGCTCGGCGGCTCGTCACCGAGTCCTCATCGGCCGCCTTGAGACGTCTCCGTCGCGGCGGACCCGTCGGCGCACGTGCTTGATTCCCGCCGTGATCGCGCCCACGTTGGCCCAAAATCGCCGATCACCACGCCTCGGAGTCACACGTCATGGCCGATTCACCTTACGTCGTCACCGTCACCGCCGCGAACTTCGAGTCGGTCGTCATCGACGGCTCCTACGACCGCCCGGTGCTGGTGGATTTCTGGGCCGACTGGTGCGCGCCCTGCCGCCAACTGATGCCGATGCTGGCCAAGCTGGCAGACGCCTACGCGGGCAAGTTCATCCTCGCCAAGGTCAACACCGAAGAGGAACAGGCCCTGGCCGCCCATTTCGGCATTCGCAGCCTGCCGACGGTTCAGTTGTTCATGTCCGGGCGACCGGTCGATCAATTCATGGGCGCCCTGCCGGAGTCCCAGGTGCGCGAATTCCTGGATCGGCACCTGCCCAAGCCAGCCGACGGACTCCTGGCCCAGGCCCAGGGCCTGATCGCTGCCGGCGATCTCAAACGCGCCGCCGCGGTTATTGAAGAAGCGAAGGCGAAAGAGCCCGACAACGCGCGGATCGCGGTGGCCGAAGTCCAACTCACCGCGGCCCGCGGCGACATCGCCGAGGCCGCTGCCCAGTTGGAGCGGCTGCCGCTCGAACTCGCCCAGGATCCGGAAGTGACCGCCCTGCGCGGCCAACTGCGCTTCGCCGAGGCGCTGATCGGCGCCCCGCCGCCCGCCGCCTTGCAGCAGCGGCTGGCGGCCGACCCCACCGACAGCGCGGCACGCTACCAACTGGCCGCTCACCGGGTGCTGGCCGGCGACTACGAAGCCGCCCTGGACGCGTTGCTCGCCTTGATGAAGCGTGACCGCCAATATGGAGACGACGCCGGCCGCAAGGGGATGATCGCCATCTTCGACCTGCTGGGCGGTCAGGGCGAACTGGTGACCCGCTACCGCGCCAAGATGATGACCGCGCTCTATTGAGAATTGCACCGTGAACCTGTGGGGGCGGGGCCTTGATCATTAATCCGGCCAGATCCAAGTCGGCACGCG
>NZ_CAIZIZ010000320.1 GCF_903933125.1 uncultured Lamprocystis sp.
CCTACGGCGTAGGAGCGGCCCCCCGGCCGGGTTGGCGGAAGCGCGCGCTGACTCAGGTACTCAGGAACCGCCGTCGCTTGAACGACACGGTGCGCTTGTAGTCCTTCATGGACCCGACCTTGCGAATGTCTGCCCAGGTGCCCTTGTAGTAGGGGATCAGGTTGCGGTCGGTCCAGTCGGTCACCACGTCGCCCACCACGCCATTGTCGTAGCCGAACATCATGAAGGTCTGATTGCGGCCGATGTCGGGCTCCAGGTAGGCCATCGCAAAGGTGGAGCCGAAGTCGTTGTGCAACTCGACGATATCGCCCGACTCGATCCCCAGTTCCTTGGCGTCCTGCGGGTTGATCTCCAGCGGTGACATCGGGAAGCGGTCGCGCCGGAAGGCCAGGAAGCGGTCGTGATAGGCGGTCTGCCAGATGTGGTTGGTGCGGCCGTTGTTGACCCAGAAGCGGTATTTCTTTTTCTGGGTCTCGACGGTGCCGGGCAGTCCGTTCCAGGGCGAGGGCAGGAAGTGGGCCTTGCCGTCCTTGGTGTCGAACTTGTAGTCGGTATAGAGCATCGGGGTACCGACCAGCCGACCGTCCTTGACCTCTTTGATGGGCAACTGGACCCCGTTGGTGCCCAGGTCGCGCAGCCGGGCATAGGTGGCCAGGTCCCCGGTGGGTCCGCCCTGACTGTCGATCCCGGCGGGCTTGCGGAAGCCGTCGTTGAAGGCGTCCTCCTCGGTCTTCCAATCGAAGCCGCGGAAGCGCTTGGCCATCTCGGCATTGCCGTCTTTCTCGTACATTGCCTTCAAGGTGTTGGCGATGTCGGCGGCGATCAGGCAATCGGGCTTGGCCTCGCCCGGGGGGTCCATGAAGCGCTCGGACAGCCGTAAGCGGCGCTCGCCGTTCATCGCGGTGAGGTTCATCTCGCCGGGATGGGCGGCCGGCAGCAAGAGATGCGCGGCATCGGAGAACTTGGTGTGATAGAGATCGATGTTGACCACGAAGAGCCCGCCGCGGTGCTCCACCGCGTCCATGATCAAATCGACCAACTCCGCCGCACTGGCCCCGCGCGCCTTGCCGATCACGTCGCGCACGATGCTCGCACGGCGGTAGACTACCTCACGGTACTGCTCGGCGTTCAGCGTCGACTGGAAGGCGTTGCAGGCCCACACCGTGAGCATCTTGCCGTTGCCCTTGATGATCTCCTCATCGACATACTTGGCCGGGCGCCCGCCGGGGTAGGGCGGACGGGCATAGCCTTCCTGGTGGCCGCCCATGCGCACCACGCCGGTCCCGCGCCGGCCCAGATTGTGGGTGGCGAGCACCAGGTCGACCAGGGCGGACTGGATGCGGTAGTTGTCGTTGCCCCAGATGATGCCTTTCTCATAGCCGTGCATGGTGCGCTTGCGCGTGCCATCGGCCTTGGGGGCATAGGCCCAGTCGGCAGCCTTCTGGAGGTCGGCGACCGGCATCCCGGTGATCTTACTGCAATCCTTCAAGCTCAGACGGTTGGCGGCCAGGGCGGCGTCGAACCCGGTGGTATTGGCGTCGATGAACGCCTTATCGTGCCAGCCCTTTTCGACCACATAGGTCAGGAGGCCGTTGAACAGGGCGGTGTCGGTCCCGGGCAGGATCGCCAGATGCAGGACGTTCTCGGGGCCGGCGATGTGGTTGGCCACGGACAGCGTCAGACTGCGGCGTGGGTCGATAAAGATGACCTTGGCCTTGTCGGCGGCCTCACCCGGAAACCATTCCTGCTTCTTTTTGATGCTCGCACCCGTCATGTTGGGCAGGGCGTGGGCGAGGAAGTAGTTGGTCTGGGTCTCGTAGCCGTTGGCGCCGACATAGAACAGGGTGTCGGCGACCTCCGAATCCTCATAACTGTTGTTCAATTCGCCGACGCCCATGTCGCGCGTGGCGTGGCACTCGGAGTTATAGGCGGGGCGGTTATGGATGCGGACCAACTGGGTGCCGATGGCGCTGAACATCAGCTTGCCGCTGCCCCAGGTGTTCTCGAAGCCGCCGCCGGCACCGCCATGGTCGAAGGCGTTGAAGGCGATCTGGTCCGGGCCGCCGGTATCCAGGATGCGCTTGGTGACCCCGGCATAGACCTTGAGTGCATGGTCCCAGTTGGTCTCCACCCAGTCGTCGCCGGTAAAGAGCTTGGGGAGGGAGAGGCGCTGGCGGGAAGTGCCCTCGCCGGAGTACATGACGCTCGCCATCTGACCGCCGCGGGTCGATGACAGGCCCTGGTTCACCACGCACTGTTTATCCGGCAGGATCATGATGTGGTGACGGCTGCCGTCCCGATCCGTGACTACGTTGTGCATCGGCGGGGTCATGATGATGCCGAGCGGCGGGACCTGCTTGCGGAAATCGATCTTGAGCGCGTTCTCGTCCGGTGCGCGTCCGCCCTCAATATTCTCCGGCCATTTATAGACGTGGTAGCCGCAGCCGACGATGCAGAAGTGGCACGTCATGTTGGTACGCTGCGCGTCCGGCGGCGGCAGCGGGATACGATCGCGAAATTGGGTCATGGGTGTTACCTGATTACGCCTGAGTCTGACCGGCGGGTTACAGCAAGTTGCTTTGACGGCCGTAGATCAACCCCTCGACTGCCACGGCGTAGAGGGTGTCGTCCTTGGTGTCGTGCTCCAGGAGGATGCGCGGCAGGTTCTCGGTCGCCTGACCGTCGACCATCTGGCCGTGCATCTCCGGGTCGAAGATGCTGAAGTGGCAGCCGCACTTGAAGGTGCGCGCCGCCTTGTCGTAGCTCAGCGGACAGCCGTTATGGGTGCACTGGGTGCTGAAGGCCACGATATCCCGGTCCGGACCCACGCCGCCTGGGACCTCGTGACCGGTCTTGATGATCTGGCAGAAGGACTGCCCGTCCGGGTAATTGAAGGGTTGCGGGATCTCGACCTTGAGCGCGCCGGCCTTGGTGATGCCCTCGCGGGGGTAAGGAAGGGTGGTCGCCCCCGGCGCCCGCGGCGCCTCGGCCGCGGCGCCAAAGCCGCTCCCGACCAGGGCGGCCCCGGCTGCGGCGGCCGCACCGCTGGCCCTGAGAAACTTACGTCGGCTGAGATCGGTCATGTATGGTTCCTCCTCGTTGTTGATCGTCCCGACCGGAGGAGCAACCCCCGTGCCGTTGCGATCCATACAACAGATCAATGGCCTAATGGACACGGCGTTGATTGGTGGTAACACTGCGGGGTAACGTGTTACAAAAGGGTAACGGCTCGCCGGAGCCCAGCGGACCCACTGGCAGAGGGGCGAACCCTGATCAAACTCTCCCGACGCGACCTCTTTGCCACCCTCTTGGCCATGGGCTCGGCACGGGCTCTGCGTGCGGACAGCGCAGCAGACACCGGCGCCGTCACCAGGCGCGCGCCCCTGCGCTTCGGCCTCACGCCGGTGATCCTCGACGATCGGGTGACCTTCCTGCGCCAGTGGGGCGCCTGGTTGGAGGCCCGCCTGGGTCGGCCCGTGATCTTCGTGCAGCGCGGCCGTTATCGGGAGATCATGGATCTCCTGCTGCGCGGGGGGCTGGATCTGGCCTGGATCTGCGGCTATCCCTATGTGCAGCACCAGGCGGACCTGTCGCTGATCGCGGTGCCGCGTTTCCAGGGGCAGCCGCTCTATCGCTCCTATGTCATCGTGGCCGCCGATGCCCCATTCCAATCCCTGGACGACCTGAAAGGCCGACTGTTTGCCTGGTCCGATCCGGATTCCAACTCCGGCTATCTGTTTCCGCGCTACCGGCTGGCCCAACTGGGCGAGGACCCGGACCGCTACTTCCGGCGGGCCTTTTTCACCTGGGGTCACCGCCATTGTGTGGAGGCGGTGGCCGAGGGCCTGGCCGACGGAGCGGCGGTGGACGGCTATGTTTGGGAGACCCTGGCCCGGCGTGAACCTTTGCTGACAGCGCGCACCCGGGTCGTCCTGCGCTCCCCTCAGTTCGGTTTCCCGCCGCTGGTGGGCGCCCCGGATCTGGCGGGTTCGGACATGGCCGCTCTGCGCGGCGTCTTACTCGCCCAAGAGGGTGACGCCGACGGCCGCCGCCTGCTGGGCGAGCTCAACCTGGACGGCTTTTCTGCCGAGGGGCCGGCGCTCTTTCAGGACATTGCCCAGATGGCCGGTTTGGTCCGCCAGGCGGGCGACCGATGACCCTGTTCCCCAACAGCTACCGTCAGCGCTTGCCCCTGAGCCTGAGCATTGCGGCGGTCACGACCGCGTTCCTGATGGCCCTGGCCTTGGGACTGCAAACGCTGAAGAACCTGCGTGAGGACCAGGGACGCAACGCCCTGCGGTTGGGCCACGCCATGTCCGACGTGCTGGTCCAGGCCCTGCGCCATGATGACGTGTGGCTTGCCTATTCACTCTTGCGCGGCCCGCAGCGGGAGGCCGCGGACGCGACCTGGGTCCTGGTGGACGATGCCGGGCGAGTCTTCGCAAGCAATCGACCGGCGCGCTACCGCGTGGACCAACCCCTGGCGGAGGCCCTGCCCTGGCTACCGGCGTCCTCCGGTTCGACGCACCCGAACACGCAGCCGTCGGCGATCGGCGGGACGGCGGAGAGCGGCCAAGACCGGCCACGCCGCCTGCTGCGACTGCCCCTATCCAGTGACGGCGCCAGCGACGCGACCGCGGTCGGTGAGTTGATCGCCCTGCTCTCCGACGCGCCGTTTCTCAGCCGTTTCGAGGAGATCCTGCAAGGCGGTGTGCTGGTGACCTCCGGCGTTCTAATCGTACTGCTGCCGCTGGGCTGGCTCTGGGGGCGGCGCATGGCCGCACCGCTGGCAACGCTGGCGGAGTGTATGAAGCGGGTGGGCGAGGTTGACCCGCGTGCCCTGCACTGCCCGGTACCCCAAGGCGACAGCGAGATCGGCCAACTCGGCCGACGCTTCGCGCAGATGCTCGCCGCCCTGGCGCAGAAGCAAGACCTGGAGCAGCAGATGCTCCAATCCGAGCGGCTGGCGGCGGTCGGGCGGGTTGCCGCCGGCGTCGCCCACGAGATCAACAATCCCTTAGGCGGTATGCTGATGGCCATCGACACCTTCCGACGCCGTGAAGCGCCGGAGCCGCGCACCGGGCAACTGCTCGACCTCCTGGATCGGGGATTACAACAGATCCAGCACGCCGTGTCGGCCCTTCTGGTGGAGGCGCGGTTGGACAGCCGCCCGCTGACCCCGCAGGACCTGGAAGACGTGCGGACCCTGGTCCAGTCGCAGTCGGTCGCGCCCGGGGCAACGCTTGCTTGGGATAACGGACTGGCGGGACCAGTCCCGTTTCCGGCCAACCTGGTGAGACAGTTATTGCTCAACCTCATGCTCAATGCTCAACAGGCGGTGGATCTCGGTGGGCGGGTCGCCGTGCAGATCGATCAAGTCGACAGCGGCCTGCGCATCCAGGTGGAGA
Organism: uncultured Lamprocystis sp.; assembly: GCF_903933125.1. Taxonomy (GTDB): domain Bacteria; phylum Pseudomonadota; class Gammaproteobacteria; order Chromatiales; family Chromatiaceae; genus Thiodictyon. The sequence goes on from NZ_CAIZIZ010000320.1 coordinate 5,409, forward strand.
ACAGCGGGGAACCGATCCCGCCCGATCGGCTTGATCGTCTGTTTGAGCCCTACCCGTCGCCGAGTCAGAAGCGCCAGGGACTTGGGCTCTGGGTGTGCTACCAGATCGCCTCCCAGCTCGGCGGAGCGATCGAGGCGCAGGCGCTGGATGGGGCGACCCGGCTGTCCGTGTATCTGCCGGTCGGGCGGGAGTTGACCCATGGCTGAGCCGCGGCCCCGTATCTGTCTGGTCGAGGACGACCCGATCATGGGCGAGGCCCTGGCGGAGCGGTTGGATCTGGAGGGATTCCAGGTCCACTGGCACCGCGCGGGGCTCGCCGCGTTGCCGGACCTCACCGGCGGGACCATCCAAATTGCTGTCATTGACATCAATCTACCCGACTGCTCCGGGATGACGCTCTTCGAGCGTATCAGTCGGGAGGCGCGGCCGGCCCCGCCCTGTGTCTTCATCACCGGCTGCGGGAACATTGAGGACGCGGTCCGGCTGCTGAAGCTCGGCGCCGCGGATTACCTGACCAAGCCGCTGGACGCGACGGCACTGGTGGACAAATTGCGCATCCTGGTCCGGGAAACGGAAGGTCGGATTCCGGCGGCCGCCGGCCAGGTGACGCGCCCTCCGCCATGGCGGGGGCCGGATGCGAGCGAGGTCGAGGCGCCCCTGGGGATCTCGCCGGCCATGCGACGGGTCGAGGAGCAACTCGCCCGCATGGCCGGTCATCCGGCCACGCCGCTGCTGATCAGCGGCGAGTCCGGCGTGGGCAAGGAACTGGTCGCGCAACGCCTGCACGCCCTGCAGTGCCCGACCGCCCCGCTGGTGGCCGTCAACTGCGCCGCCCTGCCGGAGTCCCTGATCGAGGCCGAGTTGTTCGGCCATGAGAAGGGCGCCTACACCGGTGCTGACCGCCGCCGGGCGGGGGTCTTCGAGCGCGCTGGTGCGGGCATTCTGTTCCTCGACGAGATCGGCGACATGCCGCTGTCCCTGCAACCGCGACTGCTGCGGGTGCTGCAATCCCGTAGCCTCACCCGGATCGGGGGAACCCAGACCATCAGCGTCCCGGCCCGGGTGGTCTGCGCGACGCACCAGGATCTCGGCGCCCTGGTGCGGGATGGCCGCTTCAGGGAGGATTTGTATTACCGGATCAAGGTCCTGGATCTCAGGCTGCCGCCCCTGCGGGAACGTCCGGAGGACGTGTTGTGGCTCGCGGAGCGCTTCGTTGCCGACCATGGCCGGCGTTTCCCAGAGGAACGCCGCACGCTGCAGGACGCAGACCGCGACCGGCTGCTGAGTTACCCCTGGCCGGGCAATGTGCGCGAACTGCACCACGCCCTGGAACGCGCCTGTATCATGGGCCAGGGAGACGTGCTGGCCCTTGATCTGGAGTCGATAGGGGAACCACCGGAGGCTGCCAAGCAACTCACCCAGGGCCTCAAGGCCCACGCCCAGTCGGGGGAACGTACCGCCATCCTGGCCGTGCTGGCGACCCACGGCTACGCCATGGCCACCACCGCGGCGGCCTTGGGTGTCAGCCGCAAGACCCTATGGCAGAAGATGAAGCGGTATGGCATTGCGCGACCCGAGTAACCCGGACGCTCTGACCCCCGCGCCCCCTCGCGTTCCGTCACCACACCGTCATCGTCTCAACACGTTCGCGCAACAGTTGCGAATTATCCTACCCCTCTCTTGATTGGAGTGTTTCGTCAGCCCCGAGGGTGTGAGATGGTTGCGTCCGCGTCTGCCCTGGCCGCCAAGCGTGGTGATCGCCTGTATGTGGAACTCGCCGCGAGCGAGCACGAGGTACGCGAGGCGCAAGCCTTGCGGTACCAGGTCTTTGCGCAGGAGCTGGGCGCGCGGCTGCCGACCGCGCGGGCTGGTCTTGACGTGGATGGCTTGGACCCCTACTGCCAGCATCTGCTGGTGCGGGACGCCGGGACTGGTCAGGTGGTGGGCTGCACGCGCATCCTGACCGATGATCAGGCCGCCCGCCTGGGGCGGTTTTACTCCGCGAGCGAGTTCGACTTGGGTCCCATCCCCTGGCTGCCGGGCCGCAAGCTCGAGGTGGGGCGGACCTGTATCGCCGCCGCGCACCGCCAGGGGTCGGCGATCGCCGTCCTGTGGTCGGGGCTCGCCGGTTATGTCCAACTCCATGGGTTTGATTTTCTGTTCGGCTGCGCCAGTTTTCCGCTGGGTGAGGGGGATGTGCAGGCGGCGGCGATCATGAACCGGCTGCGCCGTCAGGCGCTGGCACCGGAGTCGCTGCGGGTGACGCCGCGCGCGCCGTTGCTCACGACATCAGTGGCCGATACGATTCTCGATGCACCCCTGCCGGCCTTGCTGCGCGCCTATGTGCGGCTGGGTGCCAAAGTCTGCGGCGAGGCCTGTCGCGATCCGGACTTCCAGGTGGCAGATGTGCTGATGCTGCTGCGGATGGAGGATCTGAATCCTTCCTATGCGCGCCATTTCCTGGAACGGGCGGCGGGAGCCTGATCGGCCGTGCCTGCGATGCTTAGAGGTCAGTGCCCGCCGCAAGGTACCATCCGTGGCCTTGGATTCCGGCTTCCTGCCGGAATGCTTGGGGTGGTTTTCCCACAACTGATGGCGGAACGGGGCACGAGGCACATGAGGGTACAGGCGGGGGCATTCCGCTCCCTGTGGCGCGGTCTGCGCTTTCTTGAGCACGTGATCACCGGCGTGTTGATTCTGTGCGTCGTCGGTCTGGGGTCCCGCGCGGGTCGCCGGCCGGCCTGGCTGCCCGGTGTGGTGCAGTGGTGGTACGGGCGGATGAGCCGGGCGCTGGGGGTGCGGGTGAACACCGTGGGCGCGGTCGCGGATCGCTGCCTCTTGGTGTGCAACCACGTCTCCTGGCTGGACCCGATGGTCCTGGGCGCCTCGGGACACATGGCGTTTTTGGCCAAGGCGGAGATCCGCGGCTGGCCCCTGATCGGTTGGATGTCCGATCTGGTCGGGACCCTGTTCATTGCGCGGGGCGCCCATCAGGTCGAGTCGGTGACCGCCCGGATCAGCGAGCGCATCGCGCGCGGGGAGACCTTGGCCATCTTTCCCGAGGGCACCACCAGCCGCGGCCTGGGGGTGCGCCGATTCTATCCACGGCTGTTCGCCATTGCCCAGCAACCGGGGCTGGGGGTGCAGCCGGTGGCCATCCTGTATCACCGCGAGGGCGATCCGGCGCCGGATCAGGACATCGCCTTTGTCGATGAAGAGAGCCTGATCGCCAACCTGTGGCGGGTGCTGCGCCATCCCGGATTGGTCTGCGAGGTGCAGTTTCTGCCGCCCATCTGGCCGCGTGTCGAGGACCAGCGACGCGCGCTGTCGGCGCTTGCGCGGCGCCGGATCGTCACCGCCTTGGGCTTGCCGGAGGGCGCTGGTATGGATGCGCCGCCCCGTCCCGGTTCGCGGGCCGGCCGGTTGCAGGCTGAGGCGGACGCCCGGAGCAGTGCGGATTCGTCCCATGGATGAGCGCGCACCCCGTCCTGTCTTGCAGTTGACGGTGGTCACCGAGACCTACCCGCCCGAGATCAACGGTGTTGCCAATACCATGCGCCATCTGGTCGAGGGGCTCAGGGACCGCGGCCATCAGTTGCATCTGGTGCGTCCGCGACAAGCGGGCGAGCGCGTCGGGCACTTGGCCGCGCCGATCGAACAGTTCCTGGTGCCCGGGGTTCCAATCCCTGGTTACCGGGGGCTGCGCCTGGGACTGCCGGTCTATTGGCGGCTGCGCCGACTCTGGGGTCGCCGGCGGCCGGATCTGATCTATATCGCCACCCAGGGTCCGCTCGGCCATGCGGCGCTGGCTGCCGCGGTCGCGTTGCGGGTCCCCGCCGTGACCGGATTTCACACCCAGTTTCAACAGTACAGCCGGCATTACGGGCTGGGCTTTCTGACCCGACAGATCACCAACACCCTGCGGCATTTTCACAACCGCTCGGACCTCACTCTGGTGCCGACGGCGGAACTGCGGGCGGACCTGACCGCGGCAGGCTTTACCAACGTGCAGGTGTTCGGTCGCGGCGTGGATGTGACTTTGTTCGCGCCGACCCGGCGACTGGAGGCGTTGCGCGCCTCCTGGGGCTGCGGCCCGGACGATCTGGCGGTGCTCTATGTCGGGCGGGTCGCCGCGGAAAAGAATCTGGAGCTCGCACGCGAGACCTTCGCGGCAATCGAGAAGCAGCAGCCGTCAGCGCGCTTCGTGCTGGTCGGGGACGGGCCGGCACTCGCCGGTCTGCACCGTGACCATCCCCGCTTCATCTGCACCGGGGCCAGGGTCGGTGAAGACTTGGCCGCTCACTACGCGAGCGGCGACCTGTTTCTGTTCCCCAGTCTGACCGAGACCTTCGGCAACGTGGTGACCGAGGCGATGGCGAGCGGGTTGCCGGTGGTCGCCTTCGATTATGCCGCGGCGCACGCGGCGATCGTGTCCGGCGTCAACGGGGTGACGGCGCCCATGGGGGACCGCGCGGGCTTCGTGGCCGCCGGGCTGAGCGCCATCCAGGATCGTGGCCGGTTGCGCGCAGTGGGCGAGGCCGCCCGCCGTACCGCGCTCCACATGAGTTGGGAGCGGGTACTGGGCGGGGTGGAGCAACTGCTCTACGAGCTGATCCGCCGACGGCAAGGTGATCCGGAGCGGACCACTGCCGCGACAGCAGTTCCGGAGTGAGTGCTTGAAGCGCGGCGCCGGCCATCCCGCAACCTGCAAGTCTGCCGTGGGAGCGGCCTCCGGCCGCGATGGGGCGGGGCCTCATGGGGATGCCCTTGATCATCGTACCAGCCGGCGTCCGTCAAGGCCCTGGCACGGAAAGCTGCTCCACAGATGCTCACAGATGTATTTCTTCATGGCGGTGCCCGCGGGGCCTCTGGTGTATAGTCCCGCGCTTTCGGACCCGGTTCAAGGCCGCCGGAACAGGCGCACGACCAGCGAGAGAAGACCATGCCTCACTACCGTTCACGCACCACCACCCACGGCCGTAACATGGCCGGCGCCCGCGCCCTGTGGCGCGCCACCGGCATGACCGACGGCGATTTCGACAAGCCCATCATCGCTGTCGCCAACTCGTTCACCCAGTTCGTCCCCGGTCATGTGCATTTGAAGGACCTGGGCCAACTGGTGGCGCGCGAGATCGAGCGGGCCGGCGGCGTTGCCAAGGAATTCAATACCATCGCGGTGGACGACGGGATCGCCATGGGCCATGGCGGCATGCTCTATTCACTGCCGTCGCGCGACATCATCGCCGACTCGGTGGAGTACATGGTCAACGCGCACTGCGCCGACGCCCTGGTGTGCATCTCCAACTGCGACAAGATCACGCCCGGGATGCTGATGGCGGCCTTGCGGCTCAACATCCCCACGGTGTTCGTCTCCGGTGGACCCATGGAGGCGGGTAAGGTGTCACTGGCCGGCAAGGGTGAGATCAAGCTCGATCTGGTCGACGCCATGGTGGCCGCGGCGGATGCGGCGGAGACTGATGCCGACGTGGCCGCGATCGAGCGTTCGGCGTGCCCCACCTGCGGATCCTGCTCCGGCATGTTCACCGCCAACTCGATGAACTGTCTGACTGAGGCGCTGGGGTTGAGCCTGCCCGGCAACGGCAGCCTGCTCGCCACCCATGCGGATCGGGAACAGTTGTTTTTGGAAGCCGGGCGGCTGATCGTGGAGCTGGCGCGGCGCTGGTACGAGCAGGACGATGCGACGGCCCTGCCGCGCAGCATCGCGAGCTTCGCGGCCTTCGAGAACGCCATGAGCCTGGATATCGCCATGGGCGGCTCCACCAACACCGTGCTGCACCTGCTGGCAGCGGCCCACGAAGCCGGGGTGGCCTTCACGATGGCGGACATGGACACCCTGAGCCGCCGGGTGCCGAATCTGTGCAAGGTCGCGCCGTCCAGCCATCTTTACCACATGGAAGATGTGCACCGTGCCGGCGGGGTCATCGGTATCCTGGGTGAACTGGATCGGGCCGGGTTGCTCCACCGTGACGTGCCGACAGTGCATTCGCGCACCCTGGGCGAGGCGCTGGACGCCTGGGATATCGCCCGCGACTCGGCCACGGAGACCGCGCGGGTCCGCTTCCTGGCCGGTCCCGGCGGGATCCCCACCCAGGTCGCCTTCAGTCAGTCCAGCCGCTGGCCGGACCTGGATCTGGATCGGGCCGCGGGCTGCATTCGTAACCTGGAACATGCCTATTCACTCGACGGCGGGCTTGCTGTCCTCTTCGGTAATCTGGCCGAGCAGGGGTGCATCGTCAAGACCGCCGGGGTCGACGCGGCCAACCTGACCTTCCGCGGGCCGGCGCGTATCTGCGAGAGCCAGGAAGACGCCGTGACGGCCATCCTGACCGGCAAGATCCAGGCCGGCGATCTGGTGCTGATTCGCTACGAGGGTCCCAAGGGCGGTCCGGGGATGCAGGAGATGCTCTATCCCACCAGCTATCTGAAATCCAAGGGGCTCGGCAAGGCGTGCGCGCTGGTAACCGACGGTCGTTTCTCCGGCGGCACCTCCGGGCTCTCCATCGGGCATGTCTCACCGGAGGCGGCCGAGGGCGGGCTGATCGGGTTGGTGCAGGACGGCGACCTGATCGAGATCGACATCCCCAACCGGCGTATTGAATTGCTGGTTGCGCCCGCCGTGCTCGAGGCGCGTCGCGCGGCGATGAACGCCCGCGGGAAAGACGCCTGGCGGCCGGTCCAGCGTCAGCGCGAGGTCTCCGCCGCCCTGCGCGCCTATGCCGCGCTCACCACCAGTGCGGCCCATGGGGCGGTGCGCGACCTGTCTCAACTGGGGTGAGGGGTGCTGGTCAGCCGGGCAAGCCTCGGCCGTTGTTTGCCGAAAACCCGCCATCTCATGCGTATCGATACAGTGTTTTTTGCGGGAGAGGATTTGTCGATGTTTAGGGGCGACTGGCGTCGCCCCCCGGCCCGGCGCGGCGCGTCCGCGAAAAACGCGGCAGCGCGAATGTCTCAGGGAAAAGTGCCCTTGAATATTCAGCCGGTACTGCGCTAAGCTGCCGCGTAACCGACTCATCGCCCATCCCTTTTCGGTTTGGTGGGTAGACCGAGAGTTTATGCGGCTCCCAGGAATAAGCATCCTAACTGCGCATTCATGTATGCTGGATCTGCAGGGGTTGGCCTTGATCGTAATCCCGGCCAGCGGTCTGCGTAGTCAGGGCTTCCAGCCCTGACGGTGTCAGGCCAGGATGGCCTGACTACGCACCCGGCGAGCCCAAATGGCCGGAATCTTGATCGGGGCCTAAAGTCGCCCCTACATGCTGGTACAGCTTTTCCCGGAAATCACCTTAACACCACGAGGGATCGGCGAGACCCTTCTGTCTCCCGCTCAGAACGTCGATGCACGGTGTGGTTTCCCGCTGATAAACACTATGGCGCAGGATTCCGATGAGTGATCAGATGACCCCAAAGATCTCGATCGTCGTTTTCATCGACGCGCTTGGCTGGGAAGTATTGAAAGGGCGCCGGTTCATGGATGCCCAGTTGCCGTTCCGACGCAAGTTGCGCTCGGTGTTCGGCTTCTCATCCGCGTGCATCCCCTCGATCCTCACGGGGCTGATGCCCCGCGAACACCGGCACTGGTCGTTTTTTTACTACTCGCCCGCGACCTCCCCGTTTAAGCCGCTGCGTCTGCTGGGATTGCTGCCGCGCTCCCTGGTTGACCGCGGACGCGTGCGAAATCTGATCAGCAGGTTGATCAAGCGATTGTATCGTTATACGGGCTACTTCCAACTCTACAATATCCCGTTCGAACACATCGACAAGTTCGATTATTGCGAGAAGAGCGACCTCTTCGTGCCCGGTGGCATGAACCGGGGCCAGAACATCTTCGATCACCTGAAGCGTGCCGGGGTGCCATACCACGTATCGAACTGGCGCGATCCCGAAGCGAGCAACCTGGATGCACTCAAGGTCGATCTCAGGAAAGGCAGGATTGCCTTTGCGCTTCTGTACATGGCATCCATGGACGCCCTCCTGCACGAGGTCGGCAAGGAGAGCGCCCAGGTGGATCAAAAGCTCGCCTGGTACGAGGCACAGCTCGAAGAGGTGCTGCGGATAGCCGCGGAGCATTATGATCAGGTGCGGCTGTTCGTCTGCTCCGATCACGGCATGGCCACCGTGCACACCCATTTCGACCTCATGAGTAAAGTGGAGGCCCTGGGGCTTGAGTTCGGCCGTGATTACACCGCGACCTACGATTCCACCATGGGGCGCTTCTGGTTCCACAACCCGGCGGCCCGCGAACGCATCAGCACGCTCCTGGAGCAGCTCCCAGAGGGACGTGTCCTACCGCAGCGGGAGCTCGACCAATTAGGATGCGACTTTGAGGGAAATCAGTTCGGGGAACTGATCTTTCTGATGGATGCCGGCGTCCTTATTGTTCCGAGCCACATGGGCGTCAAGCCCATCACCGGGATGCACGGTTACCACCCCGATCACCCGGACTCGGACGCGTCCCTGCTCTCCAATGTCGAGCCGCCAAACGACATCAAGGCCATCACGGACATTTTTCACTTGATGCGTGCCGAGTCCGGCGCCTGATGAATCGTTAGTCATCCGCGTTCTTTACCAGACCGGCCGCAGGGGCTTGGCAGGGCGTTGACCACCTGTCACCGGGATGCCAATGCAGCGGGCGTCCATTGAGTAGATTCTCCAGGTTGTTGGCTAGGGAATTGAGCATTATCACAAAGAAAAGCCCCCAAAGCGTGGGTAGCATTACCACCGAGAGACGTGCAGAAGCATGGCGAGAGATCAGCAAACGGATGCTGACCCACGAAAAAGCCAACAGGATGAATAACTCCAGAAGAAGCAAGGGGTAGTAAAGGCTCGCTACAAGATCCTGTGCCTCTTTCGAACAGCCTCCGGCATTCGTCCAGAACATCGGCTCTTCCCTTAAATAGGAAAAGATCATGAGGACCAGGAGCAACAATAAATTGACCACCGCACCGGCGATGAGCGGAGCCGCATTGGACTGAGTATGATCCCGAGCACGGCTGCGAGTCCGGTTTGCGTGCAAGACGAAACGCTCAAAAAAAATAAAAATATGATTATACTCTGTAGTATCAACATAACAAATCTCAGCAAACCCCTGTAGCCTTGGAACAGCGGCTCTGTTGCGCATGGGGGGTGACAATGAAAATTCTTTTTGTGTCGAATCTCTATCCCCCGGAAATCCTGGGAGGCTATGAAATTCTCTGCGCGCATGTCGTAGCCCAATTGGTTTCACGGGGACATCAAGCCTTAGTGCTGACCGCCAAGGGAGGAATTGCTGACGAGACTCCGGCAGCAGGTGCCGCATCAGGTCCAACGAAGTCTGCGTTACCCGTTGCAGCTGGGCAATCCGATGGTCTTGATGGAGTCGGGTCGGCCGGGGAACTGGTCCGGCGGTCTTTGCAACTCTACCTGCCTTTTGGTCAGCCGGCGCAACTGGCGAGGCGGGCCCGGCAGCGGGTGGAAGGGCCGAACCGCAGGGCGATGGCGCGGGCGCTGGAAGACTTCAAACCAGACTTGGTCTTTGTTTGGAGCCAACTGCGTCTGGGGCTGGGGGCGGCCCGGGAGGCCGAGGGCCGCGGGTATCCGGTGGTCCATACCATGAATGACGAACACATCCTGATCTTCCGTCCCGGGGAGCGGAAAGGTCTGGATGGACTGGTCCGGGGGCTGCTCGAAGAACTGGTCTTTCCTGCCTCCACCTGGAAGGGGTGGAAGGGGAAGCGGATACTGGTGATCTCCGAAACCGTCCGATCGAGGTTGGCGGCCATGGCCCCCCGGTTCGCCCAGGCCCGAGTGATCTTCCAGGGCATCCCCTTGGAGCAGTTCCCCTTGAAAGGCAACCCAGGGGAGGGAAGCGACCCCCTCGAGGTCCTCTACGCCGGGCAGCTTCACCGATACAAGGGAGTACACACTGTGATTGAAGCCGTAGCCTTGGCGGGAAAAGATCATTTCTCAGTCACCATCGCTGGCGCCGGGGATCCAGTCTACGAAGAGGATCTGCGGAACCTCGCTCAAGAAAAGGGGTTGCATGTCCGTTTCGCCGGTCGCCTGGATGCCGGCTCGATGGGCGAACTCTACCGCCGCTGCCATGTGCTGGCTTTTACCTCGGTTTGGGATGAGCCTTTCGGTCTGACCCATCTGGAGGCCATGGCCAGTGGCACGCCGGTGGTCAGCGTGAGCCACGGGGGTCCCGGGGAGTTCCTGGTCCACGGGGAAAATGCGCTGCTGTTCACCAAGGAGCGACCTGACGAACTAGCCGTTCATCTGGGCTCCCTCCTGAAGGACGGGAGCCTGCGCCGGCGCTTGGCGTTGGCGGGCCGCAAGACAGTAGAGGAACAATTTTCCCTGGAAAAGTATACAGATCGATTAGAAACCCAGCTACGGGAGGCCTTGGCGTGATCCTGTACCAAGTCCCGCACGGCTGAATCCGCTTCGCCCTATCCTGCCTTCGATGACTCTTGGATCGTGGAATTGCCTATCTCTTTTTCGGCAACCGCTCCCAATAGTAGCGGCGCTCCTGGGCGTTCATGCCGAACAGCAGGAAGGATCCCAGGAACACCAGAGTACCAAGCGCTTCGATGAAGGCAATGTTCCGCAGTGAATGGGGTTGCAGGAATTGCTCGGCAAAGTGGAACGTGACCAACATCGGTATACAGGCGAGCGCCGAAGGAAGTACCGCGGCACGATAGTAGGATGAAAACGTAAGACGATACATGCGCGCGGCCTTCGGCTGAACGATTCCCATATCCACCACGACTGTCGAAATCAGCGTCGCAAGCGCCACGCCGTTGATGCCAAAGGGAACGACCATCGCCAGGGTCATGCCCAGGTTGGCCGCCTGGCCCGCAATGAATGCATAGGCCAGAAATTTCTGGTGGCCAGTCATTGACAGGATGTTGGCGGCGTTGGCGTGCACGACGCTGCACAACATGGCGGCCAGCAGAATGCGCAGGGCGGTTTCGGCGCTCCGATAATCCTCACCCATCCAGGCTGCAAGCACGTCCCCCCCATACCAGAACAGGCCAACTAGCAGCGGCGTGGCAAAGGCCAAGCTGAGTTTCGACCCGCGCTCAAAGGTAATGCGTATCCGATCCTTTTGACCCTGCCCCTGCATTTCGGCGACCAGCGGGGTTAATGCGTTGGTCAACTGTCTGCACAGCCCGGAAGCCTCGGTAGCCATGCGCGAGGCGACAGTATAGTAAGCGACGGCGGAAAGGGTGAGGAACTGCTGGATGATCAGTGCGTCGATCCGAGTGTAGATGAATCCGGACACCTGGATAAGGAAGATACTGACCGAGAACGATGAGATTTCCCGCACCAAGCGTCGGTCGAAATGCCGAAAGCGGAAGCTGATGCCGGCGCATTTGGCGGCACACAGGACGACAGCGAACAGACAGGTGATAACGCCCGTCACCAGGCCGACTGCGGCCAGCGTTTCAAGTGACGGAAGCACCATCAGTGCCCAGGCCGCGGCTGCTGTGTAGAGCACTGTACCCAGGATCTGGACCATGTTCGCCCAGGACTGTAGCTGAAAGCCGGTGAGAATACCGAAGAACATCCCCATGGGCGCCGCCAGGGCAGACCGCAGGGCCACCAGGATGAAGGCGACTTGCGCGACCTCTGTCTTGTCGGCTGGTATATTGAGTAGTTCAGGAAGGAACGGCACCAGGCCCAGGGCCAGGGAAATGACCAGCAGGCCCAGCATAACGTAGATGCCAAAAAGGGTCGCCGTGATCCGTTGCAGTCGGTCCGCATTACCCTGGCCACGGGTCTCGGCCACGAACTTGACCACCGATACGGAAAAGCCGAAATCCAGGAGGCCCAGTAGACCGATGGTCGCCTGTAGCACGGACCACAGGCCGAAGGCATCATTACCCAATCTGTCCGCGATGATGGGCGTGATGACAAGGAACGCCGTCACATTGGTGAGCTGCCGGCCATAGTTCGTGACCGTGTTGATCACGACGGAGGACGCACGGCCCTGACCGGCGCCACGCGGCTCTTTCGTCTTACCCCGGTTCAGCAGGCCCATGTTGTTCCCGTGCGGGAGATGTACCCGCAATTGTGTCTGTCAATTCAATGCAACGGATTGACCAGGCTTACCGCCGGACGAGCGAACGGCACCGCAGCGGGAAGCCGGACCATTCTATTGGATTGCGTCGGCTTCGGAGATAATGTGCATAAAATTCTCCACCACCTGGCCCCAGGGCGATACCAGTGCCTGCGCACGGATCCGCGCGTGAACACCCATCCGGGCGCGGTCCCGGTGGGTAAAATAATCGCAAATGGCCTTTGCGAACTCCGCTGCATCGCCTTTCGGGACAATATACCCTGCCTCCCGGTCGCCACCGAGCAGTTCCTTGGCAACGCTGAAGTCGCTCAGCAGGACAGGCAATCCGTGCAACATGGCCTCCGCCACGACCATGCCGAAACCTTCGGAGGTGGAGGCAAAGGCAAAGAGCTGCGACGCACCGAGCAAGCCACTGAGTTCGTCCCGGGGCTTCCACTCATCCAGGATGACCCGGCCGGAAAGGCCAGCCGCGGCGATCTGTTCCCGCAGCCGCGCCACGTAAGCCGGACCAAACTCCAGGTTACCGATCAGGCGCAGACTCAGGTGTTGGGCCAGTTCGGGCGCTATCGCCTTGACCTGGGCCAATGCCTCGATCAGGACATGGAAGCCCTTGCGTTCCCCGTAGTTCGCCACTGACACAATCTGTGCGGGTAGGCGGCAGGCATCGGCCTGCGGCACCTCCGCATCCGCCCAATCGCACCCGGGATAGACCACCCGCCCCCGCCGGCGATTGTAGAATGGGCCGAGGTCTTCCCGTAGCATCGTTGCGCTCACGGCGATGTTACGGTGGGCCGGGAGCACCGCCGCCCAGGTCAGCCCGCGATGAAGCGCCCGCGAGGGTAACGAGGCGTAGGTGTCCCAATAGCAAAGCTGGGCGAAGCTGATGAACTTGAAGGGCGTGAGAAGGCGAAGCGGCGCCATGACAGGCCATAACCATCGGTAAAGCCAGGTATCATAAATGACCACACGTGCTTTCCCACGATACTCCCGGAGCAGGCGGTAAAAGGCACGGCCGCCGGCAACCAGGGACTGGGCATGGATATCCGGCAGAAAGAGGACTTCGACGGACACGCCTCGCGCCCGCAAGCCTTTCACCAGATAACTGTTGTAGATCTCTCCGCCCGTGCGTGGTGCTGCTGGCAGCGCCGGCAGCAGGAAAATGGCATCCATCCGCTTAACTCCACGCGCCAGCGTGGCGCCTTGGTGTTTTCGACGCTACCATCGGCTGTATTGTCCAGTACGCCATGCCGAGGCAATCATCCCATGTTTACGACCCAGCCGGTGAAGAAAATCCAGTTTCGCGTTAATGCGTTCAGACCGGGGCTTGACGGTGATACTGACACCGGCGTAATGGGCACCGCAGCGTGTCAGGTCGAGGACTTCCCAGACACTCGTCTTCCAGTGCTTGGCGGGCAGCACGCCACCCCACTTTTCGGCCAGGTATGCCGCTGCGCGCGCGTTCTTTGATGACTGCCTGAACAGTCCCCTGACGCTGGAGCGGTGGTCGTGGTAGACCAGTGCGTCGGTCACCAGTGCGAGACGCCCCCCGGTCGCCTCGATAATGCGCCAGGAAAGGTCGCAGTCTTCACCGCACAGAAGGCTTACGTCGAATCCGTTGACTTTCCAGAAGTCAGTGCGGCGGAAGAAGGCGTTGGCTGTCTGCACATAGGGCCGGAAGGCGTTGGCCAAGGCTGCCCGTGCGTCGAGAATATTCCGGGAGTTCATCCACTCCTGTATCTCATTCTTGGGTTCAACGCCCTTGATGAGCCCCGCCACCCCGCACACTCCAAGGTCCGCAAGGGGTACAACTCCCAACACGAGCCAATCGGGTGTCACAACACAGTCGGCATCGGTGAACGCCAAAATATCGCCGGTGGCCGCCCGCGCCCCGGCATTGCGGGCGGCCGAGGGGCCGCGCACCGCGCGCTCCTCCATCAGGGTGATGCGTGGATAGTTGCGAACGATCTCGGCCGTGCTGTCATCGGACCCGTTGTCCACAACGATAATCTCGTGCGGCGGGGATTGCGCCGAGAGTCTCAACAAAGACTGGACACACCCCTCGATGGTACGGGAGGCGTTGTAGGCAGGAACCACGACAGAGACTGCTATGGACATGAAAGATTCACCCTTGCGTGCCTGATCTTCCCGCGGAAAATTCAACATCGTCCCGTGCGACCCTGCACTTAATTTCCCACTTTATCATGCAGCCTATGGTGGCACAGACCCCCAGGTCTGAGCTACAGTCAGCTGCGGCGGAATCATCGAACGGCGCTCCTTACCGTTGGTTGTTTCGCGCTTCCCAGGGTACGTACTTCGGGGTCCCTGCCACGCTCCCCGCGGCCAATAACCAATCGCTACACACGGCCTTGGCGGCAATCGTGATCAAGGTCCGCGGGAGACAGCAGGTCAGCAAGAACGGTGTTACTGTTGTGGGAGAGCATCAGGGTAATGTCTTACGCAGTCTTCAAGTCCACGCGAAACTTTGGTTCCCTTGACGGATTGCGCGCGGTCAGTATTCTTGCTGTCATTTGGCATCATTCGGCCCGTCATTTTTTTCCCGGCGTCACCATCGCCGGGCACGGCAACCTTGGCGTCAATCTTTTTTTTGTGATCAGCGGCTTTCTGATCACCACCCTGTTATTGCGCGAGCAGGAGCGCACCGGCACTATTTCCATTCGGAAATTCATGATGCGGCGCGCCTTGCGCATCTTCCCCCTCTACTATACGGTTTTACTGTTATACCTCGTACTCGTGCTTATCGCGGAAAGGGGGACTGCGCCGGGAACGGCGTTCATGCATAATTTCTTTTTCTTCGCTACCTACACGTCCAATTGGTTTGTGCCCCTGCTGGATGCGCGCGTCATCTTTTATTTCTCCTGGTCGCTGGCGGTGGAGGAGCAGTTCTATCTGGTCTGGCCCTGGATCGAAAAATTGCTGGGACGATTATTTTCTCCCTTATTGCTTATCGCCGCACTGATTGTCGGATTAGCCGAGGCGGACATCAATTTTTTCGCTTGCATTCTCTTGGGTGTGGCGCTGGCACACTTGCTAAACCATCCGCTTCATTTTCAATGGACTCAGGCGCTGCTTGCCCCTCCCCCGATGGTACTGATCTATCTTGTTTTGACATTAGTCGCTCTGATGATTCCGGGAATGCCGATCTACATCATTTACCTGGCACTGACGTTGCTGTTGGGTGCCTGCGTGGTACGAGAGGATCACCTGCTTGCACCGGTCCTACGCTTCCGACCCCTGGTTCTGATCGGCCGGATCAGCTATGGCCTTTACCTGCTGCATATGCTTGCATATAACCTTGTAAAACGAGGACTTGGACAATGGATCGGGGACCAGCCCTGGATGCTTTTTGGAATGACAACCTTGGTTGGCACAGCGATGGCCTGGGTAAGTTTCCATTATTACGAAAGCTATTTCCTGCGTCTCAAGGCACGTTTCGCGACTTGATGCACAGACCTGACCTGGAGTCTTGAACGCCGTTCCAGCAAGGTTTTCTCATCATTGCGGCACCTGACCCAGGGCGTCAATGTCCTCCTTGAGCCCAGTCTGTCGCAATAACCCAAAGGCCAGGCCCACCTGGGCGTATTCCGCCACCGTGGGCTCTGACATTTGCGGCAACCCGCGGGCGTCGGTGTAGCGGCGCAGAACCGGGTAGAGCTGCCTGTACACGGCCGGATCGGAGGGTAGCTCTGTATTGGTCATCTCGGGGGGTAGGTAGGCAGCGGTCACTGCCTTCAGTTCCGGCCAGAGTGCGGGGAGATGAAAGTGTGGTCCATGGACCGGGATGCCTTTGAGGGGGTCACCGGGAACCCCGGCGCCGATGGGAACCCAGCGCTTGGCGAGCTTGGAGAGGGGGAAGCGGGGGGACCTGGCCCCGAAACCGGTGAGGTAGCTCAGTGATTGGGGATTCGCTCCGAGCTGGGGGTGGGGGCTCTGCCAGGCCCAGTCCAAATACTCGGTCTTGCCGGTGAGCCGATAGGCTTGGAGGAGGGGCAAGGTGGCGCGGGTGGAGTGGGCGAAGGTGCCCCAGCCGACCCAACCGATGGCATGATGGGCAGGCGCCCGGTAAGGATTCTCATTGACCTTGCGTACCCGCCAGTCCGCTGCCGCGATGAGGTGTTTGCGAGCCGCAGCCAGCAACTGCGCATTCTTTTTGTCACCCTCGGTGAGCAGGTATGCCCATAGCCCGGCAAGTGCAAAGTAATTGAAGCTCACCCCAGCGGTAGGATCGATATTGACCTGTGGCAGGAGATCCTCAAAGGCGACGCGATAGGACGCGTCACCGGTGGTGCGATAGAGCTCGGCGGCGGCCCACAGCCGATTGTCGCGGACTGAGGTATCCGAATAGCTACCGGCGTGTACATCGGCGGGATTCTGGTAGCTTTGCCCCTCCGCGGGCCAGTCAGCGTGGCTGGAGAGAAAGTCCCAGGCACGCCGGGCCGCGGCCAGGGCCGCGTCGGCGCGTGCCGGACGGTAGGCGCGGATCAGCCGCGCGTGCAGGGCGCAAGCGGCAGCGAAGGCGGCGGTGGCATGGCTGGTTTTCTCGGCCAGCAAGCGTGGGGCCGCGATCCGATGCGCCGGGACATCGTCCCAGCGACGGCTGGCGACGCGGAACCAGACCCCCCCGTCCGCCGGGTCTTGCATCGTGAGGAGCCAGTCCAGACCCCACTCCAGTTCATCCAGCACGTCTGGGATGCTGTTGTCCGACTCGGGGATGTTCAGGTCACCGTCGCGGAAGCGCTGCGGGGCCAGGTCCAGGGCGGCCCCGACCTGGTACCAGACCGGGGCCGCGTTGGGGACATACTGGCCATAGTCGCCCGCGTCGAACCAGCCGCGGCGGACCGGGTGCCGGGAATCGGGGCCGGTGTCCGTGATGCTCCCAGCGCCCAGTGGTGAGGATGCCACGACGGAGTGGAATGCAGCATCCATCGCGGGCGGAACACCGCCTTCAGGACGTTCGTAGCCAGGCTCGGCCCAGGGTGCGACTACAGAGGTGGAGTTGCGGCTGTGGTAGAAGATGCGCATGACGGCGCGGTAGGGGGCATCATAGAGGTCCGCGGCGATGGCAAAACGGTCCGATACGCCGATCCCTGGGACGCTTAGCCGGTAGCAACCCGGCCGGTCCAGGGCGGTGAAATCCAACTGGTAAACATCGTTGCCGCTCCAGGGGTCCGCCGGGGCCGTAAGGCGGGCTTGGCCGCTGAAGACCGACTCGCCGGTCGCGATAGAAACGACCTCGAACCCGGTCGCGTCCACTGGTAGGGGCCCGGCGGTGCCCAGCCAATTGCCGAGGAAGGCGATCTTTGTCGTACCCGGCGCATAACCGACCTGATCGACCTGAATGGAGCCGGAAACGCGCTCCGGCTCGAAGCGCACCGGGACGCAGTGGCAGGCGGCCCCCGGATCTGCGGTGACACCCAGTGCCGCACAGGCGTCCAGTCGATAATCGAGGCCAGGGCGCAGCGGCTGCGCGAAGAGCAGATGCAGGCGGGTCTCCACCAGCGGCCGCTTGGCGGTATCGAAGCCGACGACCTGACGGTCCAGGCCCACCCCAATCGCGGCCTGGTGGCGAGTCGCGTCGGTCGCAGGGGTGAGCCGGTATTGGGCAGGTTCGCTCGTTGCGCCGGGGGCAAGTTGGGTGTCGTTATTCAGTGTCTCGAAGCCCAGGGAGATGGCCCGCGCCGAACGCGTCTCCACGTAGCGAATCGGTCCCTCGGCCAGGGGTTGCACCTGACGCCCGGTGGTATCGGCCAGGGGCGAGGTGATGCCACGTTCGATCGCGGCCTGGCCCTGCCTGGCGGCCCACCCGAGCCCAAACAGGGCCGCCAGAACGCAGAGCGTCGCGCCGCGTGCGCGCTGGGGGATGCCAGGCTGCCGCTTCATCAACAGGCGCCGGTAACGGGCATGACCCAGGCAAGTCGCGCGAACAATTCCATCGGCCGGTCAATCCCGCAAGCCAAGTCGTTGCAGAATGTTGCCGATATGGCCTACGAGGCGCTTCTCCCGGTAATAGCCGACATAGGCTTCACGGGCGTTATCGACGATGCGTCGACGCTCACTTTCATGCTCCAGATAATAGCGGCATTGATCGAGCATGTCGCTCATATCCCATTTCAACGGCACATAGGTCTCATTGGGCACCAGTATATCCGGTTCGGTGCGAATGTGCTCCACCGCAGGTTTCATCAGCAGTGCGCCGAAGTACATGGCCTCGTAGTCCTTGGGTGTGTATTCACACCAGCCTGACGGCGAGACGAAGATTCGGCTTTGTGCCATCTCGCGATAGTACTCGGAAAACGAAACTCTGGCGGTGGACGAGACAACCTGATACTTGTCAGCCAATACGTTGAGTGTGTTTATAGTGTATTCGCGATGCTTGCGGGTCCAGCCTTTGTAGAGGGTTGCGCGGCAATAGACGTCGATGCTGTGGCGACGCCGACGGATGGCGTCAACCGCCGCCTTCGCCTTGGCGACGGCAAATGCATGTGGCCGATCCTTGCCGAGCAGGACAAGATTCGGCTTACCCTCGGCAAGATAGATCATTCGCTTCCAGAGGCCGAAGTTCCATCCGAGCATGAGCTTGGATTCCTGCTCCGACGCCAGCTCCGATTGAAACAGATCGGTCCAGATCTCCGACAAGATGCTGTCCTCAGCCATGCCGACCTGGACTAGGTGCTCGATAAATTTTGACCCGCCAAGGAAGCGCCGGCGATAGTCATCCGGATCGGTATTAAGGTATTGCTTCAGATACAAGTCAAGATAGGGGAGGGCGCCGAAAAATGCTGACTGATTGCCGTCGCCATAGTCGAAATGGACGATCTTCTTACCCGGGCAGTCGCGTCTGAGTTCGCGATAGAAGTCGTTGAGCTTGTGCCGGTCGGTATCCCAGGGGACAGAGATGATCAGCAACTCGCCGTCGAAGGCTCGGGCCTGTTGCAACTTGTCCTGAAGCCCGTTGTTGACGATCTCTGTGGATTCGAGTCCGAAACAGGACTTGAGCTCCTTATGGTAGTGAATAAAGGGGTACAGGGAGCCGTGGCCAAAACCCGTATTGGATAGCACCAGTGCCTTCATCGCAATCTCCGGCAGATTGTCGTGCCGGTCCGGCGCGACGGTCAGCTGGCTACAGCATATCGTCCTTGAGGTTATGGCGTCCGGACCCCGCGGCAGGCTTTGCTCATCACTCGGTTAAGTCCGGGTGCGACGCCTGGTAACGGTCCGGCGCGAGAGCGGCAGGGACCCCGAACTATCTCACCCTGTGAAAAAACGCAACCGCGGGCAACAAAAACATTCGAGTATTCTGCCAAACTTGACTGTAGCTCAAACTTGGGGTCGGTGTCACCATCATCGCACGGGTAGCGGCCTGCAGATTTTGAGGCGGCACCCGCGCTTGGGGCGGGTGTCAACACTGGGATAGCCAAGCGTGCGCGAAAGTTGGACAGCCGCAAGTTTTCTTCTATCCATCAAGATCCTTACGGGGGACCTCGAGCAACATGACACTGCCGCCGGAACTCTTCCCGGAGTCCATCAGCGCGAAACAGATCGTCTTTGTTCTGATGACGCTGGGCTGGTTTGCGGCGGCGATTCCCGCGACCTTGCGATTCGCTTGGATGGACCGTGTCTGCATCGCCGGTATCCTTTTCATGGCGATCAATCCGATCGATGTCACCTTCTTCAGCTACACCAAATACCGTGGCGACATTCGTGGCATCGAATTTGGAGTCCCAGATTGGCTGACGATGACCTTGATCGTCGCCATGAGTTTTGCACCACGCTGGCAGCGGCGCAAATTCCACTTTCGCAACCCCAATGAAGTCATCATGTGGGCCTACCTCGGGTGGTGCATTTTCTCCATCTTCGTGGCAATGATCCCGCAGTTTTCTTTCTTTGGTGTGACGCGACTGATCAGGGCCTACGCCCTGTTTTTCGTGGCGTTCAATTTCATCCGAAGCGAGGACGACCTGCGCTTCGTCATCTGGACCGTCGTCGGCCTCACCTTCTACAGCTTCGTGCAAGTCATGCTGGACAAGTATGTCCGCGGAATTTATCAGACACGCGGCTCCTTCGACCACCAGAATACCTTGGCAACGTTTCAAAACATCATGAATTTCATCGCTTTCTCGGCATTGATGGGCGATACCGGGAAGGTCTTTGATCGGTGGACAAAAATCTATTGGGGGGCCGTCGCAACAGGCTCTTTCGTCACGATTGCCACCCTATCCCGCGGCGGCCTGATGACCATGATTATGGGCTATGCCATCATCACTCCCCTGCTGTTTTGGCTTAAGCAGGATGGGCAAAAAGTCAAAAAGAAATTCAAGGCGATCGGGGTCATGTGCCTCGCGGCGCTGCCGGCACTGGCAGTCGTCCTGCCGCAGATCATCCGGCGCTTCAACGAGGCGCCAGAGGCGTCCGGCCATGCCCGTGACGTTTTCAATGTGATGGCCAAACAGTTAGGCGACACGCACCTCTTCGGCATCGGTCTCAATAATTACTCCTTCGCCGGCGCCTATATCGAACAGTTTCGTGAACAACTGCCGCCCGTCGACCAAGGCGGGCTGGCGCACCATATTTACTGGCTGCATTATGCCGAGCTTGGCATCGTCGGCGCTGCCCTTTTCATCTTGCTCATGCTGGGATTTATTGCAGTGATGCTGCGCTTCATCCTGAAGCGCAAAGACGGCCTGGAGCGGGTGTTTGCGATCGGCGTGCTGGCTGCCTTCATCATTGCGATGTTGATCGGCACCCTGGAGTGGAACTGGCGCCAGACCCAGATGACCCTGACGTACATGATGTTTGCCGGTTTTGCCTGCTCCCTGCCGCGGGTGGAGCGCGAGCGGCTGCGCGAGGAGCGACGCAAGAAACAACAGTTACAGGTCATGATGGTCTATGCGCAACGGGGGCGACGCGGTACCGGGATTCAAACGGCAGCAGGCACTGGAAGACTCGGATCCAGGCGCTGAAAATCGCGAGGGTGTCACGGCCTGCCATGGTGTCACCACACTGACCTGCGCTGATTCCGGCCGGTCCTGGCGTCGGTGGCTATTTGGTCCCGCCGGCAGTGTTGCTCAAGATGACCCCGGTCTGGAGGGCGGTTATGGTGGGTACGATCTTGTCGAGCATCCGGGTCCAGGTCGTCAGGGCGGTGGGCGGGACATAGACCAAGTCACCGGGCTGAAGCTGGACGTCTGGCTCCTCACCGGCCAAGAGCTTCTTGACGTTGATGACGATCAAGGTCGGGTTGCTCAATGACCCGCGGACAATGTGGACCCGCGAGAGGTCCGCGTCCACACTGAAGCCTCCCGCCAAGGCCAGGGTCTTCGACATGGGCATCTCATCGCGGAAGGCGAAGACGGCCGGCTCTTTGACCTCGCCCAAGACATAGATCTCTGTGGACAGACCCGAGGGGATGCTGATGTAGTCCCCGGACTGCAGGGAGACATTGAAGCGCAGATCACCCTCACGTACCAAGCGCACAAAGTCCACCGGCAGCAGCTTGCCTTGGCGCGAGACGAGGGCGTGGGTGAGGTCGGCCAACTCGACCGAACTGCCACGGAAGGATCCCTTGCTGAGTCCGCCGGCCGAAGCAATAGCAGCAGTGAGGGTCACGTCAGTCACCAGAGGGTAGACGCCCGGTCTGACGACCTCGCCATTGATGACGTAGGACAGGCTGTTGAAGGCGGTCACGATCACCGTGACCTGCGGGGCGAGCAGAAACTGGCGCAGGCGCGTAGTGAGGTCGGCCGTCAGCTCATCGACACTGCGACCCGCGGCTTGCACGTCCCCGACCAGGGGAAATGAGATCTTGCCATCGGGCCGCACCGGCACACCGGGGATGCTCAATTCAGGCTCATCGTACACGGAGATATTGAGCAAGTCCCCCTTGCCCAACTGAGGCACCTTGGTGGTCTCAGCGACAACGCGTTGCAGTTCGTGGAGTTGCTCCTCGACACTCTTGCGTTGCTCGATGCGCATTGAGGGCGCGCCTGCCTCGTGTACAGCGGTGGGGTCCGGCGCCGCGGGTTCACCGGCGCACCCCGCCAGCAGGGTGCCGGCAACGAGAAACAGTAGGGATAGGGGGTGGCAGCGCTTGGCAGGCATCGGATGCGGGATCGGGTGGGGGCTAGGAGGACTGGGCCTGGGGACGGAAACGGCGAGCCCAGCGTAGCCACACCGGCTGCTTGGGTTCGGGGTGGAACAGCGGTTTGCCGTCGAGCAGCTCGTAGGGAACATCCGTGACCAGGATACCCAGGACCTTGGCCCCGCGTTCTTCCAATCGCCCGACCGCCTCGCGCAACTGCTTGCGAGTCGTCTGGCCGCTACGCGCCACCAACAGCAGGCTGCCCAGGCTGGCGGCGGCTTCCAGTGCGACCTCCTGATCGCCGAGCGCCGGGAGATCGTACACGACGTTGCGTCCAGTCTGACGCAGGGTATCGAGAATGGCAATAAATTGCCGGCTACCCAACCCCGCCAGGTGATGATCGGGATCTTGCTCCAGATCGGGCTCCCGTTCGGCGATGGACGAGGGTGCGGCATCGAAACTGGCGCGAACGGAGGGCTCAGGCGTTCGGTCATATCGGCTGCACCCAGCGGCGAGGTAGGCCAGATCCGGGGTCGCGGTGACCATCACTAAGCTGGCGACTGGGGCCTCGCCGCGCAAGGCCTGAAGGAGCCCGGGTTGGTCCGGGGACAATCCTAGTAAACCTGATGGACGCATTCCCCCTCGCTGGCCCAGGTCTGCGTCAACCAGGATGACCGGCTGCTCCTTCAGGGCCAAGGCTTTGGCCAGGTTGGTGGCGACCAGTGTGCGGCCGGTTTCGGGGTCCGCGCTGGTCACCCCCATACAGCGCCAGGCATCGGGCTCGAGATTGGCATTCAGTTCGTTGACCAAGCGTCGGAAATGCACGGCGATGGCGGCTGCGCAGCGATGCGGAGCGACGACGAGGCGCTCTCCCGAGGGGACATGCTGGAACTCCCAGGCGAGCGCGATCCCAGGTATACCAAGGGCGTCACGGCGCGTTCGCAGCCGGGGGTCCAGTAGTTCGAGGAGTAGCGCCAACCCGAGCCCGACGCCCCCCCCGAGGGCCACCCCCATCATGGCGATGGTTTTTTTCGGCGAGGGAAGGGGATAGATTGGCGGGCGGGCCGGCTCGATCAGCTCCACGCCAGCCTCATCGCGCCGGATAACGACCTCGGCCTCGTCAACCCGTCTGACCAGGCCGGTCACCAGGTTCTCAGCCGACGCCATGCGCGCTTTGAGCAACTTGAAGTCCCTCTCCGCCGCGGCCAGCGCAGCGAGCTTGGTGCGGTTCTGCTCGATGGTTTTGGCGAGGGCGCCCATCTGTGCCTCCCTGACCCGGATGTCGCTGCTGAGCTGACTCTGTTGCGCTCGAAGTTCTGTCAGTTTGGTGTTCGCTGAGTAGAAGTTCTCAGGTGCCCCCCCCTCGTCCTTGCTCTCGGCGATCATCTGCTTGAGCACATCCACCCGCGATTTAAGCTTGATAACCTTAGGGTTCTGCTCCGTATAGCGGCTGCGCGCCTCCTGTAACCCCCACTCGTACTCACTCAGGCGGGTCTTGAGCGGATTGCGGTAGATGGTCGAGCTGACAATCATCTCCGGTTCATCTTTGATCGCTTTCTCGACCTCGGCCAAAACGTCTTTGTAAGCTTGGACCTCGGCAACCCGGGTGCTGAACTCCGACTCCAAGCCGCTCAGGCTACCGAGCAGGACCTGGATCTCGGTGTCGAAGTCGGTGACCTGGTGGCTGGCCTTGAAGCTGCGTGCCTCGGCAGTGATGGCGCGCAGATTGTTGCGGGCCGACTCCAACTGTTCGCTGTAGTTGGCGTGGGCATCCATGGCGTCCTTGTGCCGCATGCCTTGGCTCTGCTGGACCAACAGCTTGGCGAACTGGTTGGCAATGTTCGCGGCGACGACCGGGTCATTCCACACCGCGGTGATCTGAAAGATGTTGGAGTCCTTGACGACGGTGAAGGCGATGGACGGGCCGAGGCGCTCCGGCGGGTCGGTGAGTTTGAGGGCATCGGCGACGGCCTGCAACGAACTGGGCAACCGGATGGTGTCGAGCAGGGTCTTGAGATTGTAGTTCTCCGTCTCGAAGGGTTTGGCACCACCCAGAGAGAACTGATCTCGATGGGTGTATGACATGACGACGGCTACCGCCTGCCACTTGGGCTTGACCCGGGTGAGGGCAGCCACCAGGAACAGGCTTGCGATGATCAGCGCGACCCCTAGCATCAGCCAAAAACGCTTGATGATCCCGCGGGCGAAACGCTCGAGATCCAGACCAGGGCCCTTCGGGGGTTCCTCCTCGTCGTCACCCATTCCCGGAAAGCCGACGAAGGGCAAGAGCGCATCGTCGCGGCTTTGGCTGCGCTCTGCGGACTCAACCGGCCCCGCGGTCGGCGCGGATGGGGACTCGGCCAGGTCCCAGGCGGTTTCGCCGGGATCCAGGAAATGCGCATTCGGGGCACCCGGCGGTTCGCCATGCCCACTGCTCCTGACCTGGCTCGAGTAGCTGTCGCGTATGCGCAACTCCTGGGTCACGGTGGGTCTACCCCTGCATCGAACAGGCCGCCATGGCGGCGTAGATCGTCAACGACGGCGGCAACCGCGGGTCCGGTGAAGCGCCCCAACCCGGCGGCCAGGATATGCTCCAGGCCGATCTTACAGATGCGGTTGACCTCGCGGGGGATGCCTCGGCTGGCGCGGAACAATGCGTCTAATGCCTCAGGATCAAAAGGAAAGTCACCTTGGTGACCAGCGACGGTGAGGCGGTGCCGAACATACTCACGCGTCTCGTCCGCCGTCATGGCCGCGAGGTGAAAACGCAGGCTTACCCGCTGGTCCACTTGGGGCAGTTGGCGCAGTCGCTCGCGCAGCTCCGGCTGACCGATGAGGATCACGGTAAGGAAATTCTGGCGCTCCGAGGCGATATTGGTCAGCCCCTTGACGGCGTCCAGGCATTGGAGATCGAGTTGCTGGGCCTCGTCCAGGAGTATGACGAGGTGGCGTCCGTGCCCGGCGATCTGCTCGGTCAACAGGCGCTTGAAGGCGGCCAGGCGGCTGTAGCGGTCCGGATAGTCCGCGGCGCGCAGGCGCTGGCCCTGGATCTGGCTCAGGATCTCCAGCAGTAGATCGTCGAAATCAAGCAGGCTGTTCTCGATGCTGACGCGGACGTGGGTTTCGGGAGACAGGCGGGAATGCAGCACGGTACGCAGCATGGTCTTGCCCGAGCCGATCTCCCCGGTCAGCAGACCCATGCCCATATTGCGGTCTTCGGCAAGAAACAGCAGGCGCGACAGCGCCTCCGCATGTCCCGCCGACGGAAAGAAATAGCGCGTATCGCGGGTGTTGTCGAACGGCGGCGCGGGTGGGTTATTCGCGCTCAGTTGTCGCTCAAGGGTGTCGGCCATACGAAGGTGCTGTGCAGTGTGTACCGATGGGTCGGCGGACATGAAATGCAGATCGCAGTATATGACAGTTGCGTTGGGAATCAGTTAACGCGGTGCGCTTGACCGATCATCACCGGTGACGCCCAGGGCGCTTGTGCGGACCCCGGCCAAGGCTACCGGGCGGCGGCATCGGGGTCGGCCGTCCTGGCTGGGTTGTTCATGAAGAAGGTCAGGCGCCTGGGCAAGGGCGGGACCCGCAGGCGCTGCTCTTGGCGGGCCTGACCTGGATAGAGGGGCACGGCGACCACGGTGACGGCACGGGTGGTGCTCAAGAACCACAAATAGTGCTTGATGGGTGTCTTGCCGACATAGATCCCGTCAACATAGATGGCCGCCGACGTCGGCGAGGAACCAATCTCCACCAGCTCATTGGAAGCCCCTGCGGGGATGTAGCGGCAGGGATCAGGCTCTATCGCCGACGGCCTGGCCCCGGAGCTGCAATCCAGATTGCGTGTCGCGCAGCCCACCAGTGGGATGACACTGGTCAGGGCCGCGAGGGTCATGGCGATGGCCAGGGTGCTGGAGGGTGCCGCGGTCATAGGGCGGCGGCGGCCTCCAGTTCCTCCAGCACCGCCTTGGCGGCCGCGTCCCAGGTGAAGCGCGACGCTCTCTCGATCCCTTTCGTAATCAAACGCTTGCGCAGATCCTGGTCCTGAAGCAGGCGGATCAGGCTGGCGCTCATGGCGGGCACGTCCACCGGGTCGAAGAGCAGCCCGGCATCGCCCACCACCTCTGGGATGCTCGAGGTATCGGCCGCGCACACCGGGATCCCACTGGCCATGGCCTCCAGCACCGGAATGCCGAACCCCTCGAACAGGGACGGGAAGACCAGGGCGTCCGCGGCGGCATAGAGCGCCGGGATCGCCTCGTTGGGGACGAAGCCGGAGAAGATCACCTGATCGGTCAACCCCAGCTCCCGCACCCGTGCATCAATGACCTCGGCCCCATTCCAGCGGCCCCCCACCAGGACCAACTTGTGAGGCAATGTGGTGTCGCGCTTGAGCGCCGCAAAGGCCTCCAGCAGCCGGACATGGTTCTTGGCCGGGTGCTCCAAGCGGGCGATGTAGAGGACATAGGGGTCAGGGATCGCGAGGCTCGGCGGCAGCTCGGCGCGCGCCGCCGCGCGGGGGCGCGGGGTGAAGCGCTTCAGGTCTGCCCCGTTGTAGATGACCCGGATGCGGCTGCGCGGGATCCGGGCGAAGGACTCCAGGTCGCGGCGGGTGGATTCGCTGACCGAGATCACCCGGGTCAATCGCCGCATCATGCGCGGCAGGACGCGCATGATGTAGAACATGCGCGCCGCGTCGTACTTCTGGGGGACGTGGAGCTGGGAGAAGTCGTGCACCGTGCCAACGCTCGGCACCCCATAGGACCAGGCGAGTCGCCGGTTTCCCGCGGGCATGAAGACCGTATCGCAATGATGGCGCCGCAGCAGACCCGGCAGGGCGGCGAGGTGCCAGAAGATGCTTGCGACCGGATGGCCGGTCCAGTCCGGCAGGGCGATCACCTCGAGGCGCGGGTGCCAGCTCTGAACCCAGTCAGCGTCCGCCCGGTTGATGAAGACCACAAAGTCGTGCCCCGGCGCCAGGTCCACGAGCTGTCCGACCACATTGGCGGCATACTGGCTGATACCGGACTTGCCGCTGTCGGTACCGAAGGCGGAGATGCCGATCTTCATGCCGCGTCCCTCAGGATGTGTGTCAATCGGTCCAAGTACCGGGCCGGCTGGAACTGCGCGCGCACGCGCGCAAGGCCTGCCAGGCCCAGGTCCGCAGCCCGTTCCCGGTTCCCCAGCAGGGCGGCGATGGCTGTGCCCATAGCCGCCGTGTCCGCCTCTGGAGCCAGGGTGCCGGTCACCCCATCGGCAAGCCAGTCCGGGATGCCGCCGACCGCGAACGCGACCACCGGGCGCCCTCTGGCCATGCCCTCCACCCCCACCATACCGAAAGGCTCCGGCCAACGCGACGGCACGGCGCAGACGGCGGCGCGCGCATAGTAAGGCTCCAAGGCCTGGTGTGGCACCCAGCCGGCGAAGGTCACCCGCTCGGCGATCTTCAGGTCTCCGGCCAGCGCCCGACAGGTGTCCAGGTGGTTACCGGTGCCGATCACGGTGGCGTGCCAGTCTCCGGGGACTCCGGCCAGGGCCTTCAGGAGCAGGTCCACCCCCTTACCGCGGATCACCTGGCCCACGTAGAGGACCTCCGGCTCCTCGGACAGGGGGACGGCCCTGGCCTCGGCCAGGGACGCAGGAATGGGCGGGACGATGACCACCCGGTCCGGATCCAGGCCGTTCATCACCAACTCCCGCTCCATCCAGCGGCTGCCTACCATGAGTCGGCGCACGCCGCGATGGGCGCGGATTGCCGCCTTGACCCCGCCCAGTCCCTTCAGGGTGATGGGCAGAGCGGACCCCGGCGTGGCCCGTTGCACACAGCACAGGTTGAGGTAGCAGGCCGACCCCGCAGGCCGGTCGCAGACTCGACCGCTGAGCGGAAAATACTTGTGCCGACGCAGGCACACCAGGTCGTGATCGTGGACCATGCGCACCGTCGGGTAGCGGCGGGCCAGATCAGCCACCCGCGCCGGGTCCTCGACCTTGTGCAGGAACAGGATGTCCGGGGCGAAGGCGGCGATCAGGTCGTCGCCGTTCCCACTCCGGGCGAAGGCTGCCAGATAGTCGGCCTGGGGCTCGGGATCGGTGTGCAGCAGCCCTTGGGGCCAACCCCGAGCCGTGAGTCCGCGGGCGGTGTCGTAGAGGATCTGTTCGACACCGCCATAGAACCCGGCCCGCTCGTGGACGTGCAGGATGCGTAATGCGGGGCGACTTGGGTGAGACATTTCAACTCGGTACGAATGATGAGGGTTGACGCTGGAACGGCAATCAATCCGTTGCCTGCTGGAGATCATCGACGGCGTTTTTCAGGTAATTCGCGGTAAATGTCGACCAGTCGCGCGGCAATGGCCGACCAGGCATAGTCACGTCTGGCCTTGATCTGACCGGCCGCGGCGATGCGCCCGGCGAGTTGCGGATCGCCCAGCACCTGGATCAGCCGGGCCGCCAGGTCCGCGGTGTCGCCGGGCAGGGCATGAATGATGTCTTCGCTATTGATGGTGAAGGACGGGATGCCCCCGACCCGGGCGGCGACCACCGGCCGACCGGACGCCCAGGCTTCCAGGATCACGATGCCGAAGGGCTCGTGCAGTGACGGCAGGCAGAAGACCTCGGCGGCATGGTAGGCGGCCGGGAGCAGCGGATCGTCCGGGCGCAGCCCGGGGATCAGGGTGACACGGTCGGTTAGTCCCAGATCCTTGATCCGGGCGAGCAGTCGCTCGTGGTAGCTCGCCACGGTCACGGGTCCGAGCAGGACCAAGTGGACCGACGGAACCAGGGCGGCCACCTGGGCCAAGGCCTCCACCAGGCCTATCTGGTTTTTTTGGTAGTCGATGCGGCTGACGCAGAGGATGATTCGCCGATCGGCAGCGATGCCATAAGCGGTGCGGAAGCCCGCGGCGTTGCTCTGGGCGAAGGCATCGCAGTCCACCCCATTGGGCACCAGTTCGACCCGCTGCCGGGGGAGCATGGCCGTGGCCGCGGCATACTCGTCACCGCCGACGCAGACCACCGCCGCAGCATCCTCCAGCACCCGCCGGGCGCCGAGCAGGGCGCCGAACACACGGCCCCACTCAGGACGGTTCCGGATCGGGGACAGCATCTGGTCCATCTCGCCCTTGGGGACCTCGAAGTAACCGCCGTGCAGGGTCACAACATAGGGGATGCCGCGCAACCGGGCGGCGGTGCGCACGACACCCCCGACGCGCTTGCCCGTGTGAGCATGGATCAGATTCACCCCGGGCTCGCGCAGCAGGCCCAGCAGCAGGGACAGGGAAAGCAGATTGCCGCCCTTCTTGTCCATGTCGCGGCGGTCGTTGGCGGTGAGGCCGAAGAAAGGGTAACTATAGGGAAAGCGCCGTACCGGCACCCCCTGAATGACCTCGCGGCGCTGGTTCGACAGGGCGAGGCTCGTGAAGATGACCGCCTCGTGCCCAGCCCGCTGCAGTGCCCGGCTGGTCTGGAGGATGGTTGTCTCGGTGCCGCCCCACTCGGAGGCCACGAAGCGCCTCGGAACCTGGACGATTTTCATAGTATAGCCTTCGGACGTGATAACCGGACGTAGGGGCGGGTTTCAAACCCGCCCCTACACCAAGGGTCTGTCTGGATATCAGGTAAGAACGCTATATCCGCCGGAACTTGCACGACTTCGACCTTGCGCGCTCTCATCTGCGCCCTCAAGCATAGCGCCGCCACCGACGCAGAAAGGCGTCTGACGCGTCCCGCCAGGACGCGCCCGCGGGTAGGGCAAGGGCATCCGCGAGTACCGGAAGCGCGAGACTTCCCGGGCGGGACAACAGCAAGGGCAGCGTGGCGATCAACCGCTCCCTCGGATACCTCCGGGACCAGCGCGGATGCAGCAGCAACTGTGCCGGACCGAAATCGCGCAAGGTGATCGCAATATTGCGCCACCCGCCCCATGACTCCCGCCCTTGACCCTTTGAGATGACTGGCGAGCAGTAAGTATCCCAAGCGTCGATATCTGCCCCGATGCGCGTCTGTTCGAACCAGGATAGGGTATCCAGCCAGATGCTTGTCACCCGTTTCTGCCAAAGCGCGGCGTTCTCGGCGGCATAGCGCCGATAATCGGGGTAGAATTTATTCTCCCATGCGTGCTCATAGATCTCCATGAATGGTTCCTTCCCGCGCCAATCCATCGGGCGCAGGCGCTCGATCTTCTTCACGTAAGAGGGGTGATAGGCGTGGTTGCCGGCAAGGCGGGCATCGCCGCAGGCCAGAATGGCCTTGAACAGGTACTTGAAGAAGACTTCCTGCTCTGCGTCATTGAGCATCGAACCATTGGTGAGTCGTTGCTGGTTCATCAGGAGCAAGGCGCCGCGGTTGAGCAGCAGTCGCGTGAACTCGCCCAGTGGCAGCCGACTGAAGGGCATGGGCGGCATCGCATCAAGCACCGCCGGGTCGCCGGCGACGACCTGGTGGCCCCAGATCATCTCAGCGTTCATGAGCGAGTATTCGGCGTTGGCCAGCGTTTCCTCGCGCAGGATGGCAAAGTCAACCTCGACTCCGACGTCGCCCTCGAGCGTCTTTGCCCGCTCAGCCAAGGCCTGCGTCAAGCCCTTGCGGCGCGCCCGGCCGAGGCCACGCACGACGACGAAATAATCGTAGTCGTTGTAGGGCTGCGGTTGCCCATCGCGCAGGGCATAGCCTCCTTCGCCACGCCCGTAGCCACCCATAAGCACCAGGCCCCGGAAGGCCGGCGGTGTCACGAGCGCCCGCACCGCGTCGGCGATCAGCGATTGGTCACGGGCAATCCGGCCCTCCACCGCTGCGTCGCCATCCAGTGTGAAGCGGTCGCGCGCCGGTGGGGCTGTCTCGACGTCAGTGAACGGCATAGGCTTTCCGACCCGCTAGAAGTCCACGCCAGCGGCCCCATTTTTGGACCGCACGCAGTGGCACCGTATGAAAAACAGCATCAATGGAGCCCTGTTGCGCGGCCCAGCGCAGGTCGCGCAGGACATCCATACCGAACGGAAGCAGGCAATAGCGAAGAAACGATGTGTTGATCTCGCCGTCGTGGAAAATCCAGGCATCTGCCTTGCCCTCGCCGAATTGGCGTTTGAAGGACTGGCGCAGCGTATAATTGTGGGAATGAGTGGCGGCGGCCTCGGCTACGTAGCGGATCTCAAGTCCTGCCTTGCGCAAGCGGTACGACCACTCAATGTCTTCGGAGTATTGGATCCTGGTCTCGAACGGAAAGCGTTCAAGGACGGCGCGCCGGACCGCGCAGTTGGCCATGGAAAAGAAATGGATCCAGGTGGCAGCCTCACGCCCGTCACCGAAGGCACGCTCGGTATCTTTGACGAAGAGGGAGCGACAATCCGGCCGTGCAGTCTGACGACCGTAGACCGCACCGACCTTTGGATCGACGAGCGGCGCGACAAGCTTTTCCAGCCAGTCTGCTCCCTCGGGTGTGGCGTCGGAGTTGATAAAGACCACGATCTCCACCTCCATCGCCACCGAGCACACCGCCTCGTTGAGCACCGTGCCAGGGTTATAGGACGTGCTGTCGTTCCGGCGGATGTGTTGCGCGTCGTTGAATTCTCTGATGATGTCAAAGGTACCGTCCGTCGAGGTCGAGTCGAAATTCCATAACTCGAAATTCCGGTAGGTCTGCCGCCGGATCATCTCCAGTGTCCCGCGAATGACATGGCGGTCATTGTATGAGCGCATGACGATGGCGACCTTGGGTTTGAACCCACTCTGGCCCGGCCGATCAATTCGATTTTCCATCTCTTGCTCTCTCGTGTCTCGACCACCACTCTCTCAACCCTCCCGGCAAACCCGCCCCATTAAAAGCGGCGGAGCCAGGCTTCCCCGTTGAATAGCATTCTCAAACCACTCAGCAAATATCCTATATCTTTACTCCAGCTCCGCGTCTGAGCATAACAGGCGTCGCTCAGCAGGCGCTCCTCCAACGGTGCATCTTCCGTCAACGTGAGTTGGGTCGGTCCCAAAAGGCCCACCAGCGCCTGATCACGGACCCTTTGCCAGTCCTCCGAGCGGTCAGCATTCTGCTCGGGTGTCAACGGGGAAACCCCGACCAGACGCAGGTCGCCCTGAATCACGGCGAGGAGGCCCGGCAGGTGACGAAGCACTGGAATGGCGGTATTCCAGTATGTCGCTTTGAATCGTCTTGCGCCGGCCTCTTGTCCGGGGAACAGTGTGCGGTTGCCCACGCACTCGCGACTTACCATCAGCGGCTTGCGGCCGGACAGGGCAGCCGCCGCCGCCGCTATTGGCCAAAGCGGCAGGGAGAAGATCAGCAGCAGCACACCAACCATCCGATCCAAGTGGGAAACGCGCGCCCGAGTTCCGGTCGCTTCCAAGCTACCAAGCAGGAAGGCCTCGCTGATCGCAAGCACCGCACCCGTATCGACGCGCATGAGATGGTTGTTAGCGACGATCGCATTGCGAATCTCCACCAGTTCGCCCACGTAGGTACGCGGAAGAATCACACTATCGCGTATGGTCGCCGCACGGTCTATGACCACGTCGTCGCCGATCACAACCTCACCCAGCAGTTCGGCCTCCGAGTCGACCCGACTGTTCGCGCCGACGTAGGCCACCCCCTGTTTGAGGCTCTTCGGAAAGACCGATGCCTTGCGGCCGGCAAACAGCCCCACAGCGACCGTTCGGCCCGCAACCTTGAGACCCGGGGTGCGGCCCGCCAAAATGTCGAGATTGGCTCTATGGAAGGCCGGAAGGCTCTCCAGGCAGTTTAAAGCCGCGTTCGCAACAACGCAGCCGTCCGCGCTTGGAAGGGGTTTGGGCGCATCCCAACTCAGGCTGTCGAGCAGGTTGCCGGGCACCTGGCAGCCTGGACGCAGAAGCAGCAGACTACCGCGGGGATCCGCTCCCACCCCGCAGAACGCGAAAGTGCCTGCCTTGCTCTGGGCCTGATGCAGAAACGCCCTCAGGGTTGGAGAGCGCAACACGTCGCCGCGCAGTGCGAGAACGGCATCGGCATCTGCCAGATTGAGACGCGACCAAACAGCAGTCGGCTGCTCTTCGCCCCGACTGAGCACATATCGTATGCTCGCCCCCCAACGTTCACCTGCTCCTAAGGTGCTGACCCTGGTCTGTTCGCCATGGGCCGACGCGACCACAACCAGATCGCGGATGCCGGTGCTCACCAATTCCTCGAGCGTATAGAGCAGCAATTCTTTACCCGTAACCGGAAGCAGCGGCACGGCCACCGTTCGTGTGAGGGGATCGAGCTCGATACCCAAGCGATCTGCAAATACGAGTGCGCGCATGTACCCTTTGTTCCTCAATAAGCTCCTGCACCAAAAAGGAAGGGCGGGAACCGTCTTTATTAGGATCTTGATGTCATTCGCTGTTCAAACGGGATATCGGAGCGACCGGAGATCTGCCGGATGCAGGTGATCCCAGGCATCACCTCAAGGCGGTGCGCCGATCCGATCATCATTGGTATGAATCCGTCGGGAGCGGCGGCGCGCGATGTTCGACGCCCGCGTCCGGCAGCGGGAAACGTTCCGGATGCTTCGCCTGCTGCCTCACGCGAAGCAGAAAGAGCGGGTTGCCGATCACATAGCGCCGCCACATGCGTCCGGGTTCCTGCATCAGCCGATACAGCCACTCCAGCCCCATGTCCCGCATCCAGACCGGGGCGCGCGGGATGCGACCCGAGTAGAAATCGAACAACCCGCCGACACCCATACTGACGGGTGGCGCCAGTCGGTCCCGCCAGCGTTCCAGCCACAGCTCCTGGCGGGGTACACCGAACGCCACCAGTAAAATCCGCGCCTCTGAACTATTGATGGTATCGACCACGGACGCTTCCTCCGCTGGAAGGAAAAAACCGTCTCTCGTGCCGGCAATCTTGAGATCCGGAAAGCGCTTGACCATGTTGTCGGCCGCCGCCTGCGCAACCCCTGACCGTGCACCGAGGAGATAGATCGGCAGCCGCTCGCGGGCCGCCGCCTCGCACAGGATCGGAAACATGTCCGTGCCATTGACGTTCGCACGCAAGGCCAGGCCAAGCATCCGACAGCCAAGGTGGACGCCAATCCCGTCGGGCAAGACACGCTCCGCTGCAAGCAGCACGCGGCGGTAAGCGGCGTCCTGCCAGGCAATATTCAGGCAGTCCGGATTGACGAAGGCCAGGTGTTTGTTTGTCGTCCCCGTCGCATTGGCGATGATCCAGTCCACCGCCTCGTGCATGCTCGTGTTCACCACGGGGATGCCGAAGAAATTGATCACCGGCGGCATCTCGCGTGGGATCCCGCCGCCGCCAAGTACTCCGGACACCACCGAGCGCGCTGCCAGCCCCAAGTCGCCGGTGATCGTTTGAGCATAGACCTGATCCCGATCCATTGCCGACTCGCACTCATGAGCCAGGCCGATGCGGCGGCGAATGCCGAATGGCGAGATCAGCCCGGGCCGGACGACAAACCGCACGAGGTCGTCCACCGGAACGGCAGCCGCCTCCGTCGCACGCACGGGTCGCGGCCCAACGATCGCCATGTCGCCTCGCAATACGTTCAGCCACACTGCTAGACCACGGAACCTACCGCTGCCTGCGAACGACAGCCGTTGGAAGGGCGTTTGAAAGCGACCGATCAGTGGGGTCTGGACGAGGATGGCCCCCGTCTGGTTTTGACTCCACAGTGCGCGCACCAGAAAGAGCGGCAAGAGAACGACGAGTAGCACGGCACTGGCTGAGATATCGAGGATACGAGGTAGAAACTCCCCCAGCAGGACGCGGGTCGGATAGGTGCGCCGCCGCAGCCCGGCCAACCAGCGACGACGTCGAGAAACGCCGAGCGGACCGGGGATCACCGGTAGGGACTTAGCCATCAGTTACAGACCTTTAGGATGTTAGCCAACCATCGACAGCAACACGTCAAGCCGCTATCGGCGGCGTTGATCGCGCCTGGCGGACCAGTGCTTGCTGCCTGACACGTCAATGGACGAACCCGATCTGAACGAGCAGGTCGCCAATACTGGCATGCTTCGCGTGCTCGCCCGAATACACTCTATCAGCGTACTGCCGGGACGGCTCGACGAACTGGTCGTGCATGGGTTTTACGTGTGCCAGAAACTGCTGCTCGACACCGGCTCGACCCCGTCCGCGCTCACGCTCATCGCGGGAAAGCCGTCGCGCTAACCGCACCGGCTCCGGTGTATCGATAAAGACCTTCTTGTCACAGATTACCCGAACCCGCTGGTCCCAAAGAACCAGCATTCCCTCCACAACAATCCAGGGGCAGGCATCAAGGACCTCGGTTCTGTCCAGACGCCGATGCGTTCCATAGTCATATACGGGGACCGCAACCGACCGTCCTGCCTTGAGTTCGTGCAAATGCCTCGACAGCAGTGCGAAATCAATGGCGTCCGGATGATCGAAATTGACCATTCCACCATCATAATCAAATTTCAGACTCTGATCATAATAATATGAGTCTTGATGCAGGATCGAGCATCGTTCTCTTCCCACCAAATCTTGCAGAAATAGTGCAAAGGTCGTCTTGCCGGATCCGCTGCCGCCCGCGATACCGATAATAGTCATGTCAGGCATCCTTAATGCCTCGCATCGAGTTCGTGGCCCGCAACCAACGGATTGCCGCAGCGCCCGACATCTGCTGCCGCGCACCGCAGGCCTAAGAGTCAGGTGCGCGGCGTCGGGGGCGGCTCTGATACGGTCGATGATTGAGCGTCAGGGCATGGCGCGCAGCGCCGCTTTCTCATCGTCGAAGATCCGAAATATGGTGTGCAGTTTAGTCAGCTCGAATAGCGCGCGTACATTGTTGCCCATGCCGAACAGATAGACGTCACCGCCCTGCTTGCGGGCCGTCTGCAAACTCCCGACCAGTGTCCCACAGCCACTGGAGTCCATGAATCCGGTCTGTGTCAGGTCCAGGATCAGGCGGCCGCTACCATTGAGCAAGATCGCCTTGAGTTGTGCCTTGGCATCCGCCGCATCGGCCATCATCAGGCGCTCGGGTAGCCGGACGATATCGATCCCATCGCGGTTTTCATGTGCAAATTGCATAGGGATACTCCTGCTCACAGTAGAGGGTTCGACGGCGAGATCGGGCGGGGCGCGATACCGCTAAAGTCGCCGCGTCAGGTTCAACACATTCTCGTCGTCGACTCGGGCATAGCGGGCCGAGTCGGCATAGGCCCGAATCATGGCGATGCCGCGGCCGGACTCGGCATCGGGTGGCGGCATTTCCGCATGGTCAAGGAAACCGGCCGGGGGCGGCTGGGCTCGATCCCGTATCTCGATGTCGATGCTGTCGTGAGCCCGGCGCCAGTGAACCCTGATGGGGTGCCCTGGTTCGCCCAGGTACCCATGCTTGATGCTGTTGGTGACCGCTTCGATGATCGCGGTGGTGAACTCGCAGGCAGCCAAGGAATCCAGTCCGGCGTCACGGCACAGCGCGTCCACCCGGGCCTGAAGGTCGCCAAGCTTGGTGGGATCGCTATCTAACGTCAGTAATGTCGCCGAGGTGGTCATGTTTCGCTATCCCGCTCCAGCACCAACACCGAAATATCGTCCTGGAAATCAAGCGTGCCGCTCCATCGCTGAAGCTGCGCCTCAAGTTCACGCGTCAACCCCAGCCGGTTATCTCCGGGGCGGGCCGCGAGTGCGGACTGCATACGCTCGATGCCAAAGAGCTCACCTTGCGGATTGGCGCACTCGGTCACCCCATCGGAATATAAGATGAGCCGATCGCCCGCGTGAAGCACCAACCGCTGTGACTCATAGTTTACATCTGGAAACATGCCGAAGGGTAGGCCGC
Organism: uncultured Lamprocystis sp.; assembly: GCF_903933125.1. Taxonomy (GTDB): domain Bacteria; phylum Pseudomonadota; class Gammaproteobacteria; order Chromatiales; family Chromatiaceae; genus Thiodictyon. The sequence goes on from NZ_CAIZIZ010000320.1 coordinate 42,379, forward strand.
CCGCCGCCAGCGTTTCGATCCCTCCGGCATTGCGCAGAACCAGCGGCGGCGGATGACCGGCGAGCACGATGTGGGCCTCGCCGCTTTGTTTGTCGAGGGTGCCATAGGCGATCGTGGCATAATTGTCGAACTCGACATCCGGCTCGACCCAGCGGGTGTTCACTTCCGATAGGAATCGCCCCGGTCCAGGGAACCCTGCGGCCAGTGAACCGTTGCCGGCCGCGGTCCAATCCGACGTCAGGGCGGGCAACAAAGAGGCGTTGAGTCGGACCGAGAATAAGGCCGCCTGCACACCATGACCGGAGACATCGAACAGATAGAAACCGATCAACTCATTGTTTAGGTAGAAGTAATTGAAGCTGTCGCCGGAGACGTGCGCAGCCGGCAGAAACAGGGATTCGGCCCGGAACGGTTCAACCAGCCGATCCGGGGGGGGGAGCATCTGACGCTGGATGCGGGCCGCCGAGGCTAAATCCCGCTGGATTTGATCATAGGCGTATTGCAGACGCTCCCGCGATTCCCGTAGCGTCCGATTCTGATCGGCGAGCAGACCCTGCACCGTGAGTATTCGCTCCGCGACCCGAAGCCGCGCACGCAGCAATTTCGCGTCGACGGGTTTTGAGAGGAAGTCGTCGGCACCGGCGTTCAGGCCCGCAAGCAGGTCTGACTTATCGGAACGCGAGGTGAGCAAAATCAGATAGACATAATATGGGAATTGCGCTGCACGAACGGCCCTGCAAAACTCCAGGCCCGACAAACAAGGCATTATCCAGTCGCAGATTACCAATTGGATGCTTGTTTCGCGCATACGATCGAGGCCGTCCAGTCCGTCGGCAGCTTCAACCGTGTTGTACCCCCAGCCTTCAAGCAGAGCGCGTACATAGAGCCGCGTGTCAGCAGCGTCATCAATGATCAAGGCGTTCAACAATCAGCCCCGAGTACCGCGAACTTTCACTAGGCCAGCATCGCAAAATTTTGATGATACAGACCAGTCATTAAAGATTTTACATCGCTAAGCGGTGTTCAGAACCAGCAGATCCACGGCGGCACAAGGGCATACCCGTCGGGTTCCACGAGCGCCTACGCGACACGCTCACGGCCGATAAAGCACCTTCCCGCACACCCGACCCCCGCCCCGCTGCTTGGCCTGGCAGAGCTGGTCATCGGCCAATCGCAGCAGGGCCTCGGATCCGTCCTCGATTGCGCGTCGGCTCGTGGCCACGCCGACGCTGACTGTTACCACCGGAGCAGCCGCGGAAGAGGCGTGACCGATGCCGCGAGCGCGCACCGCCCGCTCGATCTTCCCGGCCAGTTGTGTGCTGGGCTCGAAATCGGTCGCCGGGAGTAGGCAGACAAACGCTTCGCAGCCATAGCGGGCAATGAGGTCGCCCGGACGGTGCAGTCTTGACTCCAGAACCCTGGCGATCAAGCGGAGCGCGTCGTCGCCGGCCTGATACCCATAGTAATCGTTGTAGGCATTGAAGTGATCGATCTCGATCACAAACAGCGACAAAACGCTACCACTGCGTCTAGCCAGCGCGCACTCGACACCGATCCGCTCGTCAAAGTAGTGCCGAGCGTAAACCCCCGTGAGGGTATCGCGGAAGGCCATGGTATGCAACTGTTCGGACTGGAACTTAAGTGTCTCATCGTCCAGTAACACAAGGTCGGGCAGCGTCTCGTTACAGAGCGCGAACGTGGTCGGACCGTCAGCCGCTGTGAGGACCTCGCAGTCGGCGCCGAGGATCTGATAGATCGCCTGGGCAATGACCGGCTGGTGTCCCATGATTAAAATCTTGGGTCGGCAGGGCAGCTCGGCAAGCGTGCTTGAACGCGCTAGGTTCATGGTTAGAGCAAAAAATTCAAAATTTAATACTACTGTTAAGTACTCCAACAGAATATTTTATGGCTCTTCGGGATCTCCGTAGGTTATGATATACTTATATTTCAGCATCTTGCGAGGTCTTGAAGGTCATCATGGACTCCAACAACGAGCCACTTAGACAAGCAATAGAGCTATTGCTAGATTTGCCCAATATCCAAGTGCA
>NZ_CAIZIZ010000321.1 GCF_903933125.1 uncultured Lamprocystis sp.
CCGAGTCCCCGAGACCGAGCGGCGCGCCTTATCCACCCTACAACGGAGCCGGTTTCGTAGGGTGGATAAGCGCAGCGCATCCACCATCGGCCTCGCTGCCGACACGCTGTTGGCGGCGGCCACCCAAATTTGGAACTGCTGGATCCAGGTCGTGGTACTGGCGTTGTTGCGATGGCGACGCTAAAGTGTCGAGTTGGCTGGGAGTCACCGTTTCGACCGGTTCTGCCGCGTCGTCGCGAGGCTGCCGCAATACCCTCATCTTTCCCAGGTTGATTGAGTGAGCGCCCTCGCTTCCCGCGTGGACCTGGGTGATCTCGGTGCCGTCGATCGAATTACGGAGTCCCCATGCGCCTCTTTGCGAATCTCAGGCCTGTTCTCGGTGCCGTCCTGGCCACCGCATTGGTGACCCAGGTCGAGGCCACCAACCGTGCTTTGCCGGAGTTCACCGCCCTGGTGGCGCAGAACGGTCCCACGGTGGTGAATATCAGCACCAAACAGAGCCAGAATCTGACGAAGAGCTTTCCGGGCTATCCCATCCCCGACCTGCCCGAGGATAGCCCCCTGCAGGACTTTTTCAGGCATTTTTTCGGTGATCAGGGTGACTCCGGGGAGGCGCCGGAAGACGACGAGCAGGGACGCTCGCTGGGCTCGGGTTTCATCGTCTCCGCGGATGGCTACGTCCTGACCAATGCCCACGTCGTCGAGGGGGCGGAGGAAATCATCGTGCGTACCAGTGATCGCCGGGAATTCGTGGCAACTCCGGTGGGGGCGGATAAACGCAGTGACATTGCTTTGCTGAAAGTCGAGGCCACCGACCTGCCGGCCGCGCGGATCGGTTCGGCCAAGGACCTGCAGGTCGGTGAGTGGGTGCTCGCCATCGGTTCGCCCTTCGGCTTCGAACACTCCGCAACAGCGGGTATCGTCAGTGCCAAGGGCCGTAATCTCCCCAGTGAAAACTACGTGCCCTTCATCCAGACCGACGTGGCCATCAACCCGGGCAATTCGGGCGGTCCGCTGTTCAACCTGGACGGCGAGGTGATCGGCGTCAATAGTCAGATCTACAGCCGGACCGGCGGCTTCATGGGTCTCTCGTTTGCCATCCCGATCGACGTGGCGATGGACGTCGTCGAGCAGATCAAGACCAAGGGGCGCGTCAGCCGCGGTTGGCTGGGGGTGTTGATTCAGGACGTCACCCGCGATCTGGCCCCGACCTTCGGATTGACTCAGCCGCGCGGCGCGCTGGTGGCGCAGGTTCTGCCCGACAGCCCGGCGGCGACTGCCGGGGTCAACGTCGGCGACGTGATTTTGACCTACAACGGCAAGGAGGTGACGACCTCGAGCGCGCTGCCGCCCCTGGTCGGAACCACTCCGGTCGGCGAGTCCGCCCACCTGGAGGTCCTGCGCCAGGGTCACTCTGTTGCCTTGGAAGTCAAGATCGCGGAACTCCCCGAGGACGACGGCGCTGCTGACGATCAGGGCGGCAAGGGCGCCGAGCCTGCCGCCAGCGATTTCAACCGCTTGGGAATGGTGGCCATCGAACTGCGTCCGGAGCAGCGCGAGCAACTCGGGATCGCGCAGGGCGGCGCGCTGGTCGAGCGGGTGAAGGAAGGGCCGGCTGCGCAGGCCGGACTCACCGCGGGAGACGTCATCCTCATGCTGGACAACCAGACGATCGACGATGTCGCCGGGCTCAACCGCATCCTGGAAGCGCTCGAACCCGGACGCTCGATCTCCGTGCTGATCCAGCGGGGCGAGGGGCGCATGTTCTACGCGCTGCGCGTTCCCAAGCTGTAGATGCTGCAACCGGCCCCGCGGTCCTGCCGCGGCACCGGCGCTTCTGCTATGATGGCGCAGTTTTTGCGGCAGCAGTTGCCGCGGCGCGGCTTGGGCCGCTGCCGTGGCTAGACCGGCTGACCGCGCACCCCGGCGGTCCGGTCTTGCTCCCCGACGCCCCGCACCCAGAGAGCCCCAGGGCGCCCCACACCGATGACTGATCTGACCCATATCCGCAATTTCTCGATCATTGCCCACATCGACCACGGCAAGTCGACGATCGCGGACCGCTTCATCCAGATCTCCGGCGCACTGAGCGAGCGTGAGATGTCGAGCCAGGTCCTGGACTCCATGGACCTGGAGAAGGAGCGCGGGATCACCATCAAGGCGCAGAGCGTCACCCTGGAGTTCAAGTCCCGCGACGGGCGGACCTACAACCTCAATTTCATCGACACGCCGGGCCATGTGGACTTCTCCTACGAGGTCTCGCGCTCGCTGGCGGCCTGTGAGGGCGCCCTGCTGGTGGTGGATGCCGCCCAAGGCGTCGAGGCGCAAAGTGTGGCCAACTGCTACACGGCCATCGAGCAGGGGCTTGAGGTGCTGCCGGTCCTGAACAAGATCGACCTGCCGTCCGCGGAGCCGGAGCGGGTGATCCGCGAGATCGAGGAAATCATCGGCATTGAGGCCAAGGACGCCCTGCGCGTCAGCGCCAAGACCGGCGAGGGCATCCCCGAGTTGCTGGAGACGCTGGTCACGCGCATCCCGCCGCCCAAAGGCGACCGCGATGCCCCCTTGCAGGCGCTGATCATCGACTCCTGGTTCGACCCCTACGTCGGCGTGGTGTCGCTGGTGCGGGTGATGAACGGCGAGATCCGTCGGCGCGACAAGATTGTCATGCTGTCCATCGGGCGCACCCAACAGGTCGACGCCGTAGGTGTCTTTACCCCCAAGAAAACCGAGCGTCCGAGTCTGGGGCCCGGTGAGGTCGGCTATCTCATCGCCGCCATCAAGGAAATCGACGGCGCTCCGGTGGGCGACACCATCACCCGACCCGAGCGGCCGGGTGAGAAGCTCCCCGGTTTCAAGGAGATGCGCCCGCGGGTTTTCGCCGGACTCTATCCGGTCGACTCCGACGCCTATGAGGATCTGCGCGACGCCCTGGGCAAGCTGCGGCTCAACGACGCCTCGCTGTTCTACGAGCCCGAGGTGTCCCAGGCCCTGGGTTTCGGTTTCCGCTGTGGGTTTCTGGGCATGCTCCACATGGAGATCGTCCAGGAGCGGCTGGAGCGCGAATATGATCTGGATCTGATCACCACCGCCCCCACGGTGATCTATGAGGTGCTGCGCCAGGACGGCGAGGTCATCCGCATCGACAACCCGGCCAACCTTCCCGAGCCGAATCGGATCAGCGAGGTCCGCGAACCGATTATCGAGGCCCATATTCTCACGCCCCAGGATTATCTGGGTAACGTGATCAATCTGTGCATCGAAAAGCGTGGGGTGCAGAAGCAAATCCAGTATCTGGGCGGCCAGGTGATGGTGAGCTACGAGTTACCGCTGGCCGAGGTGGTACTGGACTTTTTCGACCGGCTCAAGTCCGCGAGCCGCGGCTATGCCTCCTTCGAGTACGAGCTGAAGCGCTTTCAAGCCTCCGACCTGATCAAGCTTGATGTGTTGATCAATGGTGACAAGGTGGATTCGCTCTCGACGATCGTGCACCGCTCGGTCTCGCAGTCGCGCGGTCACGACATCACGGTGCGGATGAAGGAGCTGATCCCGCGGCAAATGTTCGAGGTCGCCATCCAGGCCGCCATCGGCAGCAAGATCATCGCCCGCACCACGGTCAAACCCCTGCGCAAGAATGTCACGGCCAAGTGCTACGGCGGCGACGTGAGCCGCAAGCGCAAGCTGCTGGACAAGCAAAAAGCGGGTAAGCGGCGCATGAAACAGGTGGGCAAGGTGGAGATCCCGCAAGCCGCCTTCCTGGCCGTGCTGCAGATGACCAAGGATTAGCTTTTTTTCTATTCAACCGAGACCTGCTCTACGTCATGAACTTCGATTTTCCGGCCTTTTTGGTGCTGGCTTCCGCCGTGACGGGCGGCATCTGGCTGGTGGATGCGCTCGCCTTCGCCCCGCGGCGGCGGCGCCTGGTACAGGCGGCCGCCGCGGCGGATGGCGGGATGTCCGGTGTCGCCGTCTATCGCGAACCTGTCCTGGTGGAGTACGCGCGCTCGTTCTTTCCGGTGATCTTCGCCGTCCTGCTGCTGCGCTCCTTTGTGGTCGAGCCGTTTCGCATCCCCTCCAACTCGATGATGCCGACGCTGTTGACCGGCGACTTCATTCTTGTCAATAAGTTTGCCTACGGGTTGCGCCTGCCGGTGAGCAACACCAAGATTGTCAATCTGGGCGAGCCGCGCCATGGGGATGTCGTCGTCTTCAAGTACCCGCAGGACGGCAAGACCGACTACATCAAGCGCATCATCGGTCTGCCTGGTGACGAGATCTGGTATCAGAACAAGACCGTCTATCTCAACGGCCAGCCCCAGGGCCAGTTGCCGATCGGCCGTTATGCCGGTGTCGCCTCGGGCGCGGTGATGACCGGGGCGCGGGAGGCCGTTGAAAACCTGGATGGGGTGGAGCATCACACGTTGATTCGTCAGGGTGCGCCGGACCTGCCTCCAGGCTGTCGTGCGCTCGCCGCGGGGCCGATCAGGGTGCCGCCCAACCAGTATTTCGTGATGGGCGACAATCGCGACAACAGTAACGATAGCCGCTGCTGGGGCTTCGTACCTGAAGCGAACCTGGTGGGCAAGGCGTTCGCCATCTGGATGCATTGGGACAGCGAGCGTGATGGTATTCCGATCGCATGGGATCGGCTCGGTCATGTGATTCGATAGCGGAGGTAACGCGATGCCGGGGATGCGTGCGGTGCAGCGGGGGATGGGGATGAGCGCCATCTTATTCGTTCTGGTCGTGGTGATCTTTGCCATGACCCTGCTCTTCAAGCTCGGACCATCGTACATGAGCTTCTATACGTTGAAGTCCATTATGAACAGTGTCGCGGAGAGTCCTGAGCCCATTCTGGGAGGCAAGCCCGCGGTGATGAGACAAATCGAAAACCAGATGATGGTGAATGACGTCAGGTCGGTGGACAGCAAAGCCTTCACCGTCAAGAAGAGCGGTGAAAACACCTTGGATCTGACGCTTGATTATGAGCAGCGGACCCACATCTTCGCTAACGCCGACGTGGTGCTGACGTTCAAGCACACGGTTGTGGTCAAGGGCCGGTGAACGCGGACGCCCGACGATTTGCCCGCGCACTCAACCACGCCTTTGCCCGTGAGGACCTGCTGGTGCAGGCCCTCACGCATCGCAGTGTCGGGGCCGCCAACAATGAGCGTCTGGAGTTTCTGGGTGATGCCCTGATCGGCTTCACCATCGCCGAGGCCCTGGTGAGTCGCTTCCCCCAAGCCGACGAGGGCGCCTTGAGCCGGATGCGTGCCTCCCTGGTCAAGCGTGAGTCCCTGGCCCAGCTTGCCCGCGGTCTGCAGCTTGGCGATTATCTGCGGTTGGGTGGCGGCGAACTGCGCACCGGCGGCCATACCCGCGACTCGATTCTCGCCGATGCACTGGAGGCGGTGCTGGGAGCCGTCTATCTGGACAGTGGATTCACTCCGGCGCGATCCGTCATCCTGGCCCTGTTTCGGGCCCACTTGGAGCAACTCGATGATTCCCGTGCCAGCAAGGATCCCAAGACCCGTTTGCAGGAGTTCCTGCAGGCGCGTCGCCGCCCCATTCCGGAGTACGAGGTGGTGACCATCGGCGGTACCCAGCACGACCAGAGCTTCACGGTACAATGTGTCTTGCCCGACGACGGACAGTCGGCGCGCGGTGAAGGGAGCAGCCGACGGCGAGCCGAGCAGGCGTCCGCCGAAGCGATGCTGGTGCGGATTGGCGAGGTTGCTCATGGTTGAGCCAGCGGGCGATCCGGTGATTCGTCGGTGCGGCTATGTGACCATCGTCGGGCGCCCCAACGTCGGCAAGTCGACGCTGCTCAACCGCATTCTGGGTCAGAAGCTCGCGATTACCTCACACAAGGCCCAGACGACCCGCCACGCCATCCTCGGCGTCAAGACCCTGCCCGCGGGTCAGGCCCTGTTCATCGACACCCCAGGGATCCACCAGCGCGGTGACGGGGCATTGAACCGCTACCTCAACCGCGCCGCCCGGTCGGCCATCGGTGACACCAATCTCGTTCTCTTCGTGGTCGAGGCCCTGCGCTGGACCGCGGAGGACGACTTGGCCCTGGACGCCCTGGTGAATGCCAAGGTCCCGGCGATTGCCGTGATCAACAAGGTGGATGGCGTACCCGATAAGACGGCACTGCTCCCGTACCTTCAGGCACTGGCGGCGCGGTATCCCTTCCTTTCCTTGCTGCCGGTGTCCGCGGCGCGGGGGACCGGTATCGAGGCCCTCGGACAGGCGGTGATCGCCGCCCTCCCGGAGGGTGAACCGCAGTTTCCGGAGGATCAGATCACCGACCGGTCGGAGCGGTTCTTTGCCGCCGAACTCTTGCGTGAGCAACTGGTGCAGCGTTATGGGGAGGAATTACCCTATCGGACGACGGTGGAGATCGAGCGCTTTGTCGAAGACGGTGGGCGCTACCGGATCAATGCCCTGATTTGGGTCGAGCGGTCGGGGCAGAAAGCCATACTGATCGGTCACCGCGGCGCGGCCATGAAGGCGACTGCAACCCAGGCGCGTCTGGAGATGCAAAAACTCTTCGGCTGTCCGGTACACCTGGAAGTCTGGGTCAAGATCAAGAAAAGCTGGTCCAGTGACGAAGCCGCGCTGGCCCAATTGGGGTACCGCGACGCGTGAGCGGCTCCGGCGGGTTGATCCGCGCCTTCGTACTGCATCGGCGCGACTTCAGCGACACCAGTCTCCTGGTGGAACTCTTCGCCGAGGGTCATGGCCGGTTCCCGGCCATCGCCAAGGGGGCGCGTCGCGGGCGCAGTCCGACGAGTGCCCTGTTGCAACCGTTTCAGCCGTTGTGGATCGGAGTGGTCGGGCGTGGCGAAGTGCTGACCCTGACCCGCAGCGAGGCGGCCGGACGCGCCTTTGCGCTGGCCGGGCGGGCCTTGCCCTGCGGTTTCTATCTGAACGAAATCCTCATGCGGCTATTGGGCCGCAATGATCCGCAGGACCCGGTCTTTGCCTTTTATCATGCCGCCCTCGGCCAATTGGCCGAGGGTCAGGACCTGGATTCGGCGCTGCGCCGGTTTGAACTGCGCCTCCTCGACGCCTTGGGTTACGCGCCCTCACTCGATCGGGTGATGGATGTCGGCGACCCGGTGGACCCGCGGTATCACTATGTCGTCGAGCCGGGTCGGGGCACGCGACTGGCCGACGCCGATGACCTGGGCGAGCCGATCGCCGGCGCGACGCTGTTGGCGCTTGCCCGCGGGGACAGCCTGGGCGCTGATCAGGTCCGGCAGGCGCGCACCCTGCTGCGGCGGCTGCTCGAACCCCACCTGGGACCTAAACCGCTGAAGAGCCGGGAGCTGTTTCGGCGCGCGGGTGGTGGTACCGGACATCGCGATACGACGCCGGCGACTGATATAGCCGTCGGACGTGATAGCCGGACGTAGGGGCGGGTTTTAAACCCGCCCCTACATGAGTATCTGTCCGGATATCAGGTACGAAGGCTATAAACCCAGGACTTTGTCCGCAACTGAACATCAATGATCGAGAGTCGACATGCACGACACCGCACCGCCCGAGGTTCTGCTTGGGGTTAACATCGACCACGTCTGTACCATTCGGCAGGCGCGCGGTACCCGCTATCCTGAGCCGATCCAGGCCGCCCTGGTGGCGGAGCAGGCGGGCGCCGATCTCATTACACTGCATCTGCGGGAGGACCGCCGGCATATCCAGGATCGGGACGTGGAACTGCTGCGCGATATCCTGGTGACGCGGATGAATCTGGAAATGGCGGCAACCCCCGAGATGGGCCGCATCGCCGCCAGACTGCGCCCGCCGGATTGTTGTCTTGTGCCCGAGCGGCGTGCCGAATTGACCACCGAGGGTGGTCTGGACGTGGTCGGTCAGCGCGCTGCTCTCACCGAGTTCTGCGCCATGTTGGCGGAGGCGGGCGTGCGGGTCTCGCTCTTCATCGACGCCAGTCCGGAACAGCTCGAGGCGGCCCAGGCGGTGGGCGCCCCGGTCGTCGAGATCCATACCGGGGCCTATGCGGACGCCCGCACCGAGGAGCAGCGGGCCGTCGAGTTTCGACGCATCCGGCGCGCGGTGGAGCAGGGCCTGGCGCTCGGACTCCAGGTGAACGCCGGGCACGGGCTGGATTACCATAACGTCAAGGCCATCGCCGCCATCCCCGGCATCAGGGAGCTGAATATCGGCCACGCTATCGTCGCGCGTGCACTGTTTTCCGGATTGGATCAGGCGGTCCGTGACATGAAGCGGGTGATCGACGCCGCCGTGGTGCGGCCCGCTTGATTTGGGCATGCGCAATGCCGTTGCACCTCCAGGTCATTTGCGCTTATTTGTCTTCATTTGCAGCCAACGGCTCTCTTCAGGATCACTGCTGCCATGCCTTCTCGCACCCTGACGCTGGTCCTTGCCGCCAAGCGCGGTACCGGACTCGATCCACTCACGCTTCATCGCCCCAAGGCTGCCGTTCCCTTCGGCGGCAAGTTCCGGGTGATCGATTTCACCCTGGCCAATTGTCTGCATTCAGGGCTGCGCCAGGTTCTGGTTCTCACCCAGTACAAGAGTCACTCACTGCATAAACACCTGCGTGACGGCTGGTCGATCTTCAACCCGGAACTGGGCGATTTCATCACCCCGGTACCCGCCCAGCAGCGTGAGGGACTGAACTGGTATGGCGGTCCCGGCGATGCCATCCGCCAGAATCGTTATCTGCTGGAGCGCAGCGCTGCCAGCGAGGTGCTGGTGCTGGCCGGTGAGGCGATCTATCGCATGGACTACGCGGAGCTGATCCGCGCACACCGCGAGTCGGGCGCTCAAGTGACCCTGGCCGTGCGCGGTCGTCGCGAGCCCGGCTCCAGTGTGCAGCCGCTGGTCTTGGCGGATCAGGACAGTCGTATTCTGGGTCTGACGGCACCCCAGCCGGATCCCGCTCCGCCTCCGCCCGCGGATGATGCACTTGCCACCATGGGCGTCTATTGCTTTGACAAGTCCTGGCTGCTGAGCGTGCTGGATCAGGCCGGCGAGGGTCCGGATGAGGATCTTGGCGTGGACTGGATCGCACCGCACCTCGGCACGGCGCTCGCCTACGGTTACCGCTTTGGCGGCGAGCGCGGCCGGGTGACCCCGGATCGCTATTGGTGTGACCTCGCCTCGATCGACGCCTACTACCAGGCCAATATGGGTCTCTTGCGTGCCGAGCCGCCGCTCGATCTCTATCAGGCCGATTGGAACATCCGGACCTATCAGGGCCAGTATCCGCCGGCGCGCACCGTCCCCGGCGCGGTCAGCGGGACCGAGGGCATTTTCGTCAACTCGATGCTGGCGGCCGGCACCGTGATCTCCGGCGGCGGCGTCAACCATTGCATCCTCTTCACCCGGGTTGGCGTGCGCGACGGTGCCATCGTCGACGCCTCCATCCTCTTCGATGGCGTGGTGGTCGGGGAGGGCGCGCACTTGCGTACCTGCATCATCGAGAAAGACGTGCGGATTCCGCCGAAGGAGCGCATCGGCTTTGACCGCAAGCAGGATCAGGAGCGTTTTACGGTCTCCCCGCAGGGGGTCGTCGTGGTGCCGAAGGGGTATCGATTCTGACCGGTCGGCCGTGCGCAGCCGTGCCCAGACCTCCGGGGTCGTCGTGGTGCCGAAGGGGTATCGATTCTGACCCCCGGCGAGTGTCTCGCCGCCTATCGAGTGGCTGATGTTGATGGTTGAATCTCCGTGCATCTCCGTCTGTCAGATGGATCCTGCGTGCGGCCTGTGTCGTGGCTGCTTTCGCACCCGTGATGAAATCGCCGACTGGAGCAGCGCGACGGATCACACCCGACTGCGCATCCTGGCGGCCGTCGCGCAGCGCCGTGAGGAACACGATCCCTGGCAGGGTGATTTTCGTTGTGACTGCGAACGCTGATGGCATGACGACTCATGGCGATCACACGATCTGGCAGGATGTATACCGCCCGAATACGTCAGTTGGTGATGTGTATCTGAAGCTAACGGTCATTGATGACGTACTTATCGTGTCCTTCAAGGAGCTATGAACATGAAATGTCCTGTTTGCGGCGCGGCCGAACTGATTCCTGACGTTCGCGACCTCCCCTATACCTACAAGGGCGAAACCACCATCATTTCAGAGGTAACGGGCGAATTTTGCCCGGCCTGCTCCGAATCCGTCTTGGCCGCGGCGGAGTCTGATCGCGTCATGCGTGAGATGCGAGCCTTCTCAAAGCAGGTCAACGCCGCTATCGTTGATCCTGGATTCATCACCAAAGTGCGCAAGAAACTCGCCCTCGATCAGCGCGAAGCGGCCGAAATATTTGGCGGTGGTGTCAATGCGTTCTCGCGGTACGAGAACGGAAAGACGAAGCCACCTTTGGCCTTGGTTAAACTGCTAAAGGTGCTTGATCGTCACCCCGATCTATTGGACGAGGTTAGGTCGGCATAGGGTACTTGGTTCAGGGTACCATCCTCTTCGATGGTGTCGTGGTGGGGGAGCGGGCGCATCTGCGCTCCTGCATCAGGGTTTCAAACCCGCCCCGACACCAAGGGTCTGTCCGGATATCAGGTAAGAAGGCTATACCTCAGCGAGACGACAGGTCGGGGGAGCCGGAAGTTCCGGGGCGGACCTTTCCTGGGTTTTCTGTTCCATCGCGTCCGGGCCCCCCAATCGCAAGAAAACGCTACGTGCTCGGGTCGCACGACAAGGTGCGTCTGCTGTCCGCGATCTGGTCGGTCCAAAGCGGTGATGGTCGCCAGTTGGCCAGCCAGCCGGTGACCGCAGCCGCTGGCATCGGGCGGGCAATGCCGTAGCCCTGCGCCAGCTCGCAGCCGAGTTGCAGCAGCCGCTCGCACTGCTCCAGGGTCTCCACGCCTTCGGCGCTGGCCTCGCGGCAGAAGGCGTTGGCCAGGCCCAGAATGCTTTCGACGATCGCCAGGTCATCCGGGTTGTTGAGCATGTCGCCGACGAAGCTCCGGTCGATCTTCAATGCTGTGACCCCCAAGTGTTTCAGATAGGTCAACGCGCAATAGCCGATGCCGAAATCGTCCAAGATACAACTCACCCCGAGTTCGCGGCAGTCCGCGACGACCTGGGAGACCTGCGCCAGGTCTTGCATCGCACTGACTTCCAGGATTTCCAGCGCGAGGCTCGACGGCTTGACCGCGGGATGCGCCGCCAGCAGGGCGCGCAGACGCGCGACAAAATTCGCCTGCTGTAACGGGCGAACGCCGACATTGACGCTGACCGGTAGATCGAGTCCGCTCGCCTGCCAGATGTCCATCTGAGTCAGCGCGGTCTCGATGACCCATTCGCCGAGTGCGGTCGCCAGCGGGTCATCCTCGATCGCCGGCAGGAACTCCTGCGGGAGCAACAGTCCGCGTTGCGGATGTTGCCAACGGATCAAGGCCTCGGCGCCGATGACAGCCCCGCTGCGCAGGTTGATCTTGGGCTGGTAATAGAGCACGAATTCGCGTGCGACCAGGGCACGGCGGATGCGCTCCAGAGCCTCATGTTCTCCCTGGGTGCGATGGTGCTCTTCGACGTTGAAGACATGGTAACGATTCTTGCCTGTCAGCTTGGCCTGATACATGGCCTGATCGGCCTGACGCAGCAATTGATCCGCGTCCACCTCCTGCGGCTGCGGGTAGAAGGTGACGCCGATACTCGCCGAGACCTGCACGGCGAGATCGCCGAGGGGGATCGGTGCGGCAGCGGCGGCAAGCAGGCGGTTGAGTAGCGGCACACTGGCGTCGCTGCCTTCCAGATCGACCAGCACGGCAACGAACTCGTCCCCACCAAGGCGCGCCAGGGTGTCGCCTTCGCGCAGAGTCTGCTTGAGTTGATTGGCTAGGGTCACCAAGAACTGATCGCCAACGGCGTGTCCATGGCGGTCATTGATGGCCTTGAAGCCATCCAGGTCGAGATAGGCCACCGCCAGGTGTTGTCCCCGTCGCCGGGTCTGCGCCATGGACTGGTGCAGACGGTCGGCCAGCAGCAGGCGGTTGGGCAGCCCGGTCAGCGCGTCGGTATGGGCGAGGTGTTCAAAGCGCGCTTCGCTGTCCCGCAATGCCTGCTCGCGCTCGCGCAACTGGAGTTGCAGTCCAACCCGCAGACGCAGCACCGGCGGATTGATCGGTTTAGGGATGAAATCCGCCGCGCCGGCCTCCAGGGCATGGGTCTCCGTGTCTGGATCCTGGCTGGCGGTCACGCAGATCACGGGAATGTCCTTGAGGCGCGGGTCGGCGCGAAGCGTCCGGCACAGGGTGTAACCGTCCATCTCGGGCATCATGACATCGAGCAGGATCATCACCGGCAACCCATCCGCGGCCAGGCGCTCCAGCGCCTTCGGCCCGGATAAGGCAAAGTCGCACCGGCAGACGGACTTCAGCGCCCGCGCCATGATCTGTACGCTGGCGGGATCGTCATCGACGATCAGTATCCAGATAGCGGGGTTCTCAGGCATCACGTCAACCTCATGGCGGAACGACGAGCCAACGGTTACAGGCCACGAGTATAGACTGCGTCAGCCCGGATGCACCCGGATGACGGGCGTCGGATCGATCACCCAACCGGACGCCCGTCATGGGGGAGCTGGCCCAGCCTGATCGTCTGATTGGCGCGCGGGCGCCAGACGCGCCAAGGCCTCGGTAAAGCGCAGCGACTGGATCATCTGCGCCAGCGCCTGGGTCGCGGCCTGACCGTCGCGCCGCGCCAGGGCCGGTTGCAGCGCCTCGAACAGATCCAGAGCCGCCAGATCATGCCCGGCCAGGGCGTCGCAGAGCGCGGTGAGCCGGCCCTCGTCCAGCGACGCATCGGGCTCTGCATCCGGCAGCGGTGCTGCACGTTCCAGCCAGGGCGCCAGCGCGGTAAGCAGCGCGCACAACCGCGCATCGAAGTCCGCCAGCGCCGGCGCCGGGTCCGCCAGCGGGTCGGCGAGCGCGGTCTCCAGCACCTGGGCGCTCTGCGCCAGTTCGAGTGCGCCAAGGTTCCCGGCGAGGCCGCGCAGGGTATGCAGCCGTCGGGCGGCGGCAATGACCTCGCCGCACGCCAGCGCCTGTCGTGTCTGCTGGGTTGCGTCGGCGAAATCGGCGGCAAACCGATGTGCCAGACGCAGGAAGAAGGCCCCGTCCTGGTCGAGCAGGCGCGCCGCCCGGTGGCGATCGATGCCGGGGATGTCCGGAAACCCCGCCGGACCTGGCGACGGCGCGCGGACCGGTCCATCGGCCACGGGGGTGACCGCCGGTCGAGGGTTGGTCCAGCGGCGCAGCACCGCGACCAGGTCATCCAGGTCCACGGGTTTCGCCACGAAGTCGCTGACGCCGGCCTCCAACGCCACTTGGCGCTGCTCGGCCAGCACGCCGGCGGAGAAGGCGATCACGGGCAACTCGGTCAGGCCAAGTTCCTGGCGGATCGCGCGGGTCGCGGTGAGTCCGTCCATTACCGGCATTTGGATGTCCATCAACACGGCGTTGAAATCCTGGGATTCGGCGCGCAGACAGTCCAGGGCCTGCTGGCCATCGGCGACCAGGGTCGCACGGGCACCCTCGCGCCTCAGTACACGTTCGACGACCTCCCGATTCAGGGGGCTGTCATCCACCACCAGACAATGCACGCCGCTCAGGCAGGGTCCGGTTGGCCGCTCGGCGGGCGCGGCCCCGTCCGGCGGCGTGTCGTTCGCGCTGGCCCGCTCGCAGGGCAGTTCGCACCAGAAGGTACTGCCGACCCCCAGGGTGCTGTCCACCCCGAAGCGGCCCCCCATCCGCTCCACCAACTGTTTGCTGATGGCCAGGCCCAGCCCGGTACCGCCGAACCGGCGGGAAATGCTCCCATCGGCCTGGGTAAAGGAGGTACCCAGGATGGCCAGGTACTCGGGGCTGATCCCGATCCCGGTGTCGCGGACCTCCAGGCGCAGACGCACCGTCCGGGTGTCGACCTCCTGTTGGCTGACCCGGATGAGCACCCCGCCGCGCTCGGTGAATTTCACCGCGTTGCCGACCAGGTTCACGAGGATCTGCTCCAACCGCAGCGGGTCCCCGCGCAGCCAGGAGGAGGGCCCCGCCGGCATCTCGAGCCGGAAGTCGAGCCCCTTGGCCCGGGCCTGCTGACCCAGGAGGCTCTTCACCTGGGCCAGCACAGACGCCGGCGCGAAGGTCCGCACCTCCAGGCGCAACTGGCCGGACGCGAGCTTGGAGAGATCGAGGATGTCGTTGACCAGCGCGAGCAGGGTCCGCCCGGCCATGCGCAGCCGTTGGACCAGGTGGCGTTGCTCCTCAGACAACACCTCGCCTTCCAGCAGTTGCGCCAGGCCCAGCATGGCATTGAGCGGGGTGCGGATCTCATGGCTCATGTTGGACAGGAATTCGGATTTGACCCGGGTCGCCTGCTCGGCCGCCTCGCGGGCCTGTTTGAGGTCGGTGATGTCGTAAAGATTGATCAGTAACCGATCATCGAAGGATGGACCCAGTGCCGAGGCCCCGATCAGCAGCGTGCGATCCTGGCCAGTCTTGCAGCGGATGGTCACTTCCGGCATCGCCGCGAATCGTCCGCCGTCTTGCCGGGCCTGTTCGATCCGTTCCCGCCAGGTGTCCATGACCCACTGGCGATAGTCAGAATCGGGATAGGCCA
This sequence comes from uncultured Lamprocystis sp., assembly GCF_903933125.1. Taxonomy (GTDB): domain Bacteria; phylum Pseudomonadota; class Gammaproteobacteria; order Chromatiales; family Chromatiaceae; genus Thiodictyon. The sequence continues at coordinate 14,624 of NZ_CAIZIZ010000321.1, forward strand.
GCGGCCACCAGTCCGCCACGGTGGGAATATCCGCCAGCGTATAGCCGAACAGCTTGATAAAAGCCGGATTCAGATAGGTGATGCACTGCTCTGCATCGTTCAAGGCAAAGGGGACCGGTGAGGCGTCGATGATGGCGCGGAATCGTTGCTCGCTATCGCGCAGGGCGCGGTCGGCCGCGTGGCGTTCGGTGACGTCTTGAACACATCCAAAGAGGCGTGTGACACGTTTTTCCGTGCCGATTTCCACATTGCCGGCGGCCATTAACTCGACTTTGGCCATTTTTGCCTGAGGCCGGGCGCTGTGCACGGGTGGGCTGGACCAGGGCCGGCGGCTCCTGCGGAGGTGGCGGCAGCGGGAGACCGGCGGTATCGTCTGAAGTCGACCAAAACACCAGCCGTC
>NZ_CAIZIZ010000322.1 GCF_903933125.1 uncultured Lamprocystis sp.
CGAGTCCCCGAGACCGAGCGACGCGCCTTATCCACCCTACAACGGAGCCGGTTTCGTAGGGTGGATAAGCGCAGCGCATCCACCATCGGCCTCGCTGCCGACACGCTGTTGGCGGCGGCCACCCAAATTTGGAACTGCTGTTGCCCGGGTTGGGAAGCGCTGGGAACCCGGCTGAAGCCTTGGATCTCAGTGGGCCGGCGCCTCGGCTGGCCAGAAGGTGGACAAGGCCCGCCCTTGCCCACCCTGCAGCCGGCATGATGATCCAGGTTCTTATCCCGGCCGGCTGGTCAGCCGCGGCGCGGCCAACCCCCGCAGCAGGGGGCTGACCAGATAGCCCAGGACCCCATACCCCAGGGCCGCCCACCCCAGGGCCTGGAGCAGGGGCCGCGCCTGGGCATACTCGGCATCCCCGAGGATCAGCCCGACGGCGGCAAAGCCGCACAGGGTCACCAGGGCCAGATGCACCGCGGCATCGGTTGCCAGGGCGGGTCGCCGCGCTGCCAGGCGGGCGCCGATCCAGGCCGCGAGCACGCCGCCCCAGAACCCGACGGCCACGTCCACCGGCCAGTGCACACCCACCGCCACCCGACTCAGGCCGACCAGCACCGCCACCAGGATCAGCAGCACCCGCAGTTCCGACCAGCGAGCGTAGTAGACCAGGACCCCGAAAAAGACCGCGGCCGTCGTGGCGTGACCGGACGGGAAGCTTGCCCGCCGGTGCAGCGGGCCGATCAGGTGGAAGCTGTCCGGCGGCAGCACGGCCGGCGGGCGGGCCGCATCGAACAAGGGCTTGAGCCCCCGGCTGAAGGCCGCGGCCACCAGCCCGGCCAGCACCAGGGCCCAGAACACCCGTGGATAACGCCGCGCAAAGAACAGACAGAGGACGAAGGGGACGCCCTCGCCGCCGATCGAGGTCAGCCACTGCCAGACCCAGTCCGGATAGACGGTCCCGGCCTCATTCAGTGCCGCGAAGCCCGCGTGATAGCCGCAGGCAAGCCAGAGGGTCAGCCCGACCGCCAGGCTGGACCAGGCCCAGGTGGACAGCCACAGGGCTCCGCCCGGCGGGTCCAGGGGGGTGCGGGCGGCCCCGGCGGTGAGCGACTGGTTCAGGTCCCGGCGCAGCCAGCCGATCAGGCCCTTAACCACCGTCGCGCTCCTGGGGCTGCCAGTCGCCGGTCGGACGCAAATGCTCACGCACCCACACCAGGGCCACCGGTCCACGCCGATAGAGCAGGTCGAGCCGCAAGTCCGGCAACTCGCGGGCCAGTGCATCGAGTTTGTCGACGCGCAGGAAAGCCAGTTCCCCGGTCCGCGGGATGCGGTTCGGGGTGATTGCGTCGCGGTAGACGCTGAAACTCGGCATTGAGGTGCGAAACGCCACGGTGGGCAGATCAAGCCTCCGGGCGAGTTCCGCCGCTTCCTTGACCGGCGCCTGCAAGACGTCGAAGACGCGGGGCGCGAGCACCCCGAAGATCACCAGGCCCTGAATCACCCCGGCCAGCATCAGCCGCTGCCAGAGCGTCGGCCGGGACCACAGCAGCAGACCGACCAGGGCGGCGCCGCCGACCGCGACCCCGGCGACATAGGACCAATCCAGCAGCGCGCGGCCGTCGCTGATCATCGCCGCCTCATGGGCCTTGTGGTCACCGGAGGCGATGATTCCCAGCACCCAGGGCAGGGCGAGCAGCAAGGCGAAGAGCGCGAGCGGCGGCGTGAACGCGAGCCAGCGGCCGGTTAACAGCTCACGATGACGCGCCATCAGGATGAACAGCGGTGTACAGCCGTACAGCAGGTAATGCGGCAGTTGCGTCCCCGAGAACGAAAAGAAGCAGAAGACCACCGTGAACCAGATCCACAGAAAGCGCTCCAGTGGGTCCGCCCAGGCGTGGCGCCAGGCGGTTCGCCAAGGGAGCAACAGACGCAGGAACCAACCGGTGAAAGGCAGCAGAATCAGCGGCAGCATCACGGCGTAATAGCCGAAAAAGCCGCTGTGTCCGTGAATGGTCGCGCCGAACCGATCGGCATTGTGATGCAGGAAAAAGCTCTTGAAGAAGCCGGCGCCGTCGTCCAGGTAGATCGCCAGATACCAGGGGCCGGCCGCCAGGAGGAAAACCAGCCAGCCGACCGGGGAGAACAGGGCCCGGCGCCACTGCGGCAAAGCGCCCTCCGACCAGAAGAACAGCAGACTCACCAGCGCCGGAAAGAAGATGGCCACCGGCCCCTTGGTGAGAAACCCGAGCCCCATCCACAGCCAGGCGCGCACCACCGGGCCGGACCGGCTGCCCGCCTCCGGTCGGGTGTAGAAGCGGTAGATCTCAAAGAAGGTCAGGGCGATGAAGAGGTTCAGCAGCGCGTCAGCCACCGCCGCCTTGGCCACCAGTGAGACCTGGAGCGATAGCGCCAGGGCCATGCCGGCAACCACGGCGGTCGGCGCATCCAGCCGTTCGCGCACGAACCGCCACAGCGCCCACACCCAGAGCGCGGCGGCCAGGGCCGAGGGGAGGCGCAGCGCGAACTCGTTGAACCCGAGTACCTGGGCGGAGGCGGCCTGGGCCCAGTAGATCAATATCGGTTTGTCGTAGCGCGGCTCACCGTCCTTGTGCGGTGTGATGTAGTTGCCGCTCACGATCATCTCGCGGGTTGCCTCGGTGAACGCCCCCTCGTCGAGATCGTAGAGCGGCAGGGCACCGAGTTGCCAGAAGAAGGCGAAGAACACCACCGCCGCCAAAATCCAGGGCGAGGTGAAGAAGGCGTCGAACCGGTCCGGAACGAGTTTCATGCCGGCGTCCTCCAGCCGGCGGCGGCCGGATCGGTCTGGACGCGGATGCGATGATGCGAGAGATCGCTGGAGGCGTAGAAGGTCCGGGTCAGCAGTTCGGCAAGCACGCCGGTGGTCAAAAACTGGATCGAGGCGACCAGCAACAGGATGGAGACCAGTAGCAAGGGCCGCTGGCCGATGTTCTGACCCAGACCGAACTTCACCACCAGCAGATAGGCCATCATGGCCCCGCCGACGGCGCCGAACAGGATGCCGATCGACCCGAAGAAGTGCCCCGGACGGGAGCCGAAACGCAGGAAGAAGAAGGCCGAGAGCAGATCGATCAACACCCGAAAGGTGCGCGAAATCCCATACTTGGAGGCACCGAAGCGGCGCGCCTGATGGCTGACCGGTGTCTCGCCGATGCGCGTCGGGGCGGTCACCCCGGCCACCCACACCGGGATGAAGCGGTGCATCTCACCCAGCAGTGTGACCTCGCGGATCACCTCCGCCCGATAGACCTTGAGGCTGCACCCATAGTCGTGCAGCGCCACCCCGGTCACCCGTCCAATCAGCGCATTGGCGATGCGCGACGGAACCTTGCGCAGCAACAGATCGTCCTGGCGCCGCTGCCGCCAGCCCTGGAGCAAATCCAGATCGCGGGCCAGCAGTTCATCGACCATCCGCGGGATATCCGCCGGATCGTTCTGCAGATCCCCGTCCAGGGTCGCGATCACCGTGCCGCGGGCGGCATCGAACCCCGCCTGCATCGCCGCCGTCTGCCCGAAATTGCGGCGCAGCCGGATCACCCGGACATGGCTGCCGCAGGTTGCGGCCAGTTGCATCAGCCGCGCGCCGGTTCCGTCGCGGCTGCCGTCGTCCACGCAGATCAGCTCCCAGACCCCGCCATAGTCCGCCAATCCCTGATGGACACGGGCCAACATGGGCTCCACATTCTCCACCTCGTCAAACATCGGGATCACGACCGACAGGGCCGGGCGGACGGCCGGATCGCGGGGCGGGGCACTGGTCATAAACGGCTATCCGTACGGGGAGGGCGGTGCGGCTGCGAAACCCCGTTAGCTTAAAGGGCGGCGGGAAAAGGTCAACCGGCGAACGCTGTCGGATTGCCCGCCGCCCGGCGTCGCGGTTACACGAGCGCGCCGGGGCGCGCGAGTATCTTGTCGTCGATCCGTTGGAGCGGGGTAGGATGCGGTGAGGCACGGACACTGGTGGCGAAATGCCTGGAGACCCCGTAACCACTTGATAGCGACATCCGGAGGCGCTGAGCTTCAATGGGTTAGCGAATTCGCCACCAGTGTCAGGAACGAACCCCAACATCCCGGCTGCCGGCCGCACCGCCTTGTCGATCAGCCGACGGTGAACAGAGGCACACCGCCGCCCTGGGCCGCATCCGCCAGCGTATCCCAATTGCAGGCAGACCCTGATTCCGGCACCAACCGCGCGATTGGTCGCCTGCGACGGGTCATGACGACGTCCTGTCTTGCCTCGGCCTCGGCCTTGATCGTCGTTCCAGCCAAAGCGGCCGCTTGGATTTGTCCACAGATGTCACAGATGTTCACAGATGAAGAAAAAACATCTGTGTTCATCTGTGGATCAGGGTCGCGCGCTGCCGCCCAACGATGGAATCGCTCACCACGCCCCCCGATTGTCCGCGTCACCCATCCCCGTTACACTGCCCCATGCGCCACGCCATCAACCCCACGGTCGACTGTGTCTTCAAGGCCATCCTGGGCGCGGAGGAAAACAGCAACCTGCTCATTCATTTC
>NZ_CAIZIZ010000323.1 GCF_903933125.1 uncultured Lamprocystis sp.
AGCGCCGACCCAGACCCCCGAGGAAGCCGCCGCCGCCGAGCGCCGCCGACAGCGGGCGAAGACCAAGCGCGCCTTGAAGGCGGCCGGATGGACCGCGGCCGAGGTTGCGGCCGAGTTGGTCGCCCTGGAGTCCGTCCAGACGTGAGCGGTACCGCCGCCTGATCCCCACCGAGCCCGCCCTGTGCGGGCTTTTTCATGGGCGGATGGGTCAGTTGTCTGACTGGCCTGTTTCGCGCGAAACGGTCTCGGAGCCGATTCGCCGCGCCCGACCCTGGACGGGGACCCCCTCGCGAAGATCGACGGGTTCGGCTACCACCTGGCCCGGCCAGCGGCAGAGTGTCAGGTTGAACCCTTAGACCCGTACGGATCATGTGTCAGGTAATGCAGAACTTATCCTATCCTGACACTTTTTCAGCCCTAGCTTGACGCCTTGCTGGGGTATACCCAAACCTGACACCCACGCGGAGCCGGTCAACCTCGCGGAGCCCGGCCGGTTGATCCTGGCACCGCTCCACGGTGAAGGCGTCCACCTGACCGGCCAGAGCCCCAGGGCGAACCCGCCGGCAACGCTGGACCGGGACCCCTCGCGGAGCCGGTCAACCTCGCGGAGCCCGGCCGGTTCGAGGTTGGATCGGGGAGCGTGCCTGTTCCCCTCCCGGAGTCCGAGCCGGCCGCGGCAGAGCCCCAAGGCGAGACGGCACCGGACACCCGGCAACGCTGGATCGGGACACCCTCGCGGAGCCGGAGCCCGGCCGGTTGATCCTGGCACCGCTCCACGGTGAAGGCGTCCACCTGACCGGACAGAGCCCCAGGGCGAACCCGCCGGCAACGCTGGACCGGGACACCCTCGCGAAGGTCCTCGCGGAGCCGGGAGCCGGACACCCTCGCGGAGCCGGAGCCGGAGCCCGGCCAGATGACGAGGTTCAGAACCGACAGATTGTCGGTTCTGAACCTGGTACCGCTCCACGGGGAGGGGGCACGGGCGTTGATCCCGCCGACCATACTCAGGGTCCGGGGTTGTCCCGTGCGGTCTATCTTGTGGGGCGCGGCCCTTGATACCCTACCGTTCAGCGGCCCGACGAGCGGCAAAAATCACCCTAGCAGGATGCACTTTGTGGGTAGATTTGTGGGAAGGAACCGATTCAGCTTTTTAAGCTACTGAATTTAAATCGTCTTTTTTCTTGATTGGCGGAGAGGGAGGGATTCGAACCCTCGATAGGCTGTTAACCTATACACACTTTCCAGGCGTGCTCCTTAAGCCACTCGGACACCTCTCCGGGGGTGTTTCGCGCGCGTTTGCCTGCAGCATCCGGATTGCGACCGCCAGCCTGTGGCAGGGGGACAGTCAGTTTTCCGAAACGCTCGCGAGCCGAAGAAGATACAGTAATATCCGTGTCCTTTCAATCCACCGATTGATTTCTTGATTTCTTCCGCGACTGGTGGCGTAGCGCGCCGTCCACCGTCAAACGTCCATCCGACCGGTTTTCCGACCATGGCACCACAACGCCCTGTTGCTCGCCCGACCGCCGCCGCGTTGGCGGACCGACACCGCCTCTACGAGCGCGCGGTGCAGAGTCCCCGCGCCGAGGTGGATTTTGTCGACCGGACCTACCGGTTGCTGCGCGGACGCAGTGCCCGGTGGCTGCGGGAGGATTTTTGCGGGACGGCCGCGGTCTGTTGTGAATGGGTCAGGCGGCGTAAGACCAATCGGGCCTTCGGGGTGGACTTGGACCCGGAGGTCCTGGCGTGGGGCCGCCGCCACAACCTGGCAGCACTGCCGCAAGCGCAGCGCGTCCGGGTCGAGCTGCTGGAGCAAGACGTGATGCGTGCCGCCACCCGGCCTCTGGATCTGGTGCTGGCCATGAACTTCAGTTATTGGCTGCTGTGCAGCCGCGCCGCGCTGCGCGCCTATTTTGAACAGGTGCGCGCGGCCCTGGCACCGGGCGGGGTCTTTTTTCTCGATGCCTACGGAGGCTATGACGCCTACCGGCTGATCATTGAGGAGCGGTTGATCGAGGACCCCGAATTGGGCCGCTTCCGCTACCAGTGGGAACAGGCTCACTATGATCCGATCAGCGGTCGTCTGGTCTGTCACATCCATTTCAGCTTCGAAGACGGGTCCCGTCTGGAGCGCGCCTTCACCTACGACTGGCGGTTGTGGTCGCTGCCGGAGATCCGGGATCTGTTGGCCGAGGCGGGATTCTCACGGGTGCTGGTTTACTGGCAGGGGTGGGATGCGCAGGGTCGGCCGGATGGCCGTTTTGAGCCGGTGGAGTCCGGGGAGCCGGATGCCGGTTGGATCGCTTATCTGAGCGCCGAGCCCTGAAGCGCAAGCCAGGTGACGATGAACTCCGCGACCGCGTCCGGATCGTCCAAAGGCAGGCGCGGCGGCGGGTGGTCATCGGCGGGCAGATCGGCGTCCGTCACGACGGCGATAATCGCCGGATCGCGCGGGTAGAGCGGCGGCTCGCCGACCGCGGTGCGATGGATCTCGATTTTGGGGTAATCGGCGTATTTGAAGCCCTCCGCCAGCACCACATCCAATTGGTCGAACGCGAAGCGGCTCAGCAGTTCGCCCAGGTCGGGGTCCGTGCCTGGCGTGCGGTTCTCCACCTGCAGCGCCCAGCGTTGCGTGGATGCCAGCAAGACCTGATCGGCCCCGGCGGCACGGACCTCGAAGCTGTCCTTGCCCGGGCGGTCCAGGTCGAAAGTATGGTGCGCGTGCTTGAGATAGCCGACGCGCCAGCCGCGGCGCTTCAGGATCGGAACCAGTTGCCGCAGCAGCGTCGTCTTACCGGTGCCGCTGGGCGCGATGAAGCCGATGACGGGGATGGGGTAGGGAGGCATAGGCGATCATGATCCTGAGCGTTGCCGTGTGATTCTAGGCGATTACCGGAACCTTTAGTCGGTCCCGGCGAGATTGGTCCCGAATTTGGACATTTCCCAGGCCGCGCCCCACAATGCGCATCTCGATCGCGGACACCGGCCCGGCTCCCGGGCGGCCCACCGCGACGCGACCATCACCGTCTCCCCCAAGCATCCGGTCTCTAACGCGGGCAAGCCATGGCTCAATACATCTACACCATGAATCGGGTCGGCAAGGTCGTGCCGCCCAAACGCGTGATCCTGCGCGATATCTCCCTGTCTTTTTTCCCTGGGGCCAAGATCGGCGTCCTGGGTCTGAACGGCTCGGGTAAATCCACGCTGCTGCGCATTATGGCCGGGCTCGACACCGAGATCGAGGGCGAGGCGCGCCCCCAGCCCGGGATCAAGGTCGGCTTTCTCCCCCAGGAGCCGCACCTGGACGCGACCAAAGACGTTCGCGGCAATGTGGAAGGAGCGCTCGGGCACATCAAGGACGCATTGACCCGGCTCGACGCCGTTTATGCCGCCTATGCCGAGGTGGATGCGGACTTCGATGCACTCGCCAAGGAACAGGCGGAACTCGAACACCTGATCGAGGTCACCGACGGCCACAATCTGGATCGTACCCTGGAGGTGGCCGCCGAGGCGTTGCGACTGCCGCCCTGGGATGCGGCCGTGGCCACCCTCTCCGGCGGCGAGCGGCGGCGGGTCGCACTCTGCCGGCTGCTGCTCTCCAAGCCGGACATGCTGCTGCTGGACGAGCCGACCAACCACTTGGACGCGGAGTCCGTCGCCTGGCTGGAGCGCTTCCTGCTCGAGTACCCCGGCACCGTGGTTGCCGTCACCCATGACCGCTATTTCCTGGATAACGTCGCGGGCTGGATTCTGGAGCTGGATCGGGGCCACGGCATCCCCTGGGAGGGCAATTACTCCTCCTGGCTGGACCAGAAGGAGCGGCGGCTGGAGCTGGAGGAGAAGACCGAGGCCGCCCGCGTCAAAACTATGAAGCAGGAGCTGGAATGGGTGCGCGCCAATCCCAAGGGGCGTCACGCCAAGAGCAAGGCGCGGCTGGCGCGCTTCGATGAGTTGCAGTCCACCGAGTTCCAGGCCCGCAACGAAACCAACGAGATCTATATCCCGCCGGGTCCGCGGCTGGGCGACCTGGTGATCGAGGCCGAGGGCCTCAAGAAGGCCTTTGGGGACAACCTGCTCTACGACAATCTGTCGTTCAGCCTGCCCAAGGGCGGCATTGTCGGCATCATCGGCCCCAACGGCGCGGGTAAGACCACCTTGTTCCGCATCATCAACGGGCAGGAACAGCCGGATGCCGGCACCTTGCGCATCGGCGAGACCGTGCAGGTGGCCTGCGTGGACCAAAGCCGGGATGCCCTGGACGACAGCAAGACCGTCTGGGAGGAGATCTCCGATGGCCTGGACACCATCATCGTGGGCCGCTACGAGATGCCGTCGCGAGCCTACTGCGGGCGCTTCAACTTCAAGGGATCGGATCAGCAAAAGCGCATCGGCGACCTTTCCGGCGGCGAGCGCAACCGGGTCCATCTGGCCAAACTGCTGAAGAGCGGCGGCAACCTGCTGCTGCTCGACGAACCCACCAACGACCTGGACGTGGAAACCCTGCGCGCCCTTGAAGAGGCGCTGCTGACCTTCCCCGGCTGCGCGGTGGTCATCAGCCATGATCGCTGGTTCCTGGACCGGATCGCCACCCACATCCTGGCCTTCGAAGGTGACTCCCAGGCGACCTGGTTCGAAGGCAATTACGCGGACTATGAGGCCGACCGCCATCGCCGCCTGGGCACCGACGCGGACCAACCGCATCGCATCAAATACCGGCGGCTGTCCGCCTGAGGATGCGATGCCGACGCCACACGCCCCGGGTGCCCGGTTGGGACGCGCCCTGTCCCACCGTCAGGATCACGGACAATCCGATTCGTGGCGGGCAACCATGGATCCGTGGCTCATCGCGCTGTCGGCGGGAGCGGCCGGGGCCCTGATTGCCGCCGGGTTGCTCTGGTATTGCGACGGCTCCGCTGTCGCACGGATGGTCGCGGGGGGTGGTCGCCTGGCGCTGATCGTCGCCCTGGTGGCGGTCGCGGGCTTGTGTGCCCTGCTGCTCATGGTGCGGGGGCGTTCTGTCGCCCGCACCGCACGCGCTGACGGTAGCGATCTGCGAGCGGCTGGCGAGACGCTGCGCGCTGTCCTTGGTGCGATGAGTCAAGGGATTATCCTGGCAGACCCGGAACTGCGCGTACGGGTGTTGAATCCGGCCGCGGAGATGCTGTTCGGGCGTCTGAGTGACGAGGTCTTGTCGCTCCCGGTCCAGGTCTTGATTCCGAGTCTTGCGACCGGCGCCGAGACCGAGATGGCCTCAGGGGAGGACGCGGCGGGTCCGCGCGTGCTTCATTGCAGCGGTCTGCGTCGGGGTGGCGAGGCGTTTGCACTGCGACTGCTGTTGCGCAATCTGACCCTGGAGGGCGAGTCCTGGCTGTTGATCATGGCCGAGGATCTGGCCGAGAGTGAACGGGCAGAGGCGCAGATCGACTATCTTGAGAATCACGATGCCCTGACCGGCCTCAATAATCGACGCACGCTGGAGCGACTGATCGGTGCGGCGGTCGCCGATCCGGACCGTGCAGCGCAGCCGCACGCACTCTGTCTGATCGATCTGGATCACTTCAAGCTCATCAATGGCACTTGCGGACATGCCGCGGGTGACAAACTGCTCAAACAGCTTGGCCAGATCATCTCCACCAAGCTCGGCGGCGCCACCGCCCTGGCGCGCCTGGGCGGCGACGAGTTTGCCGCCTTGTTTGTCGGCGAGGCCGTGGCAAGCGCCGAGTGTGTCTGTGCGGATCTGGTGCGCACCGTACGCAGCTTCCCGTTCACCTGGCGAGAGCGGACCTTTGATGTGTCGGTCAGCATCGGGCTCGTCAACTTCGCGCCGGCGGAGGGTGCGCTCAGTGCTTTGGGGCGGGCGGATATCGCCTGCCAGGTCGCGAAGACGCGCGGCGGCGATCGGCTGCACCTCTTCAGTCCCGAAGATGTCAACGCCATTCGCCGACTGGGTGACGTGGCGCTCATCTCGACCATCGGACGTGCGCTGGAGGAAAACCGCTTTCGCGTGATGGCGCAGCCGATCAAACCATTGCAGGTCGCGGGCGCTGCGATGCACTATGAAATCCTGGTGCGGATGCAGGACGATCAAGGACGTTCGGTGGCCCCGAACCATTTCATCCCGGCCGCCGAGCGCTATGTCCTGATGCCGGCGGTGGACCGCTGGATTCTCGCCCACGTCCTCGGACGTCAGGCCGAGCAACTGCGGGCCTGGCACGAGCAACACCCCGAGCAGTTCATGCTCGCCGTGAATCTCTCCGCCACGACCCTGGTCGATGAGGGATTCCTGCCCTATCTCAAGCGCCAGTTCAGCGACTACCGGGTGCCCTATCAGGCGATCTGTTTCGAAGTCACCGAGACCAATGCCGTCTCGGATCTGGGCAGAGCGCGCGCCTTCATGCAGAGCTTGTGCGATCTGGGCAGTTCATTTGCCGTCGATGATTTCGGTACCGGCTTCGCTTCCTACACCTATGTCAAGTCACTCCCGGTGCGTTACATCAAGATCGACGGGAGCTTTGTGCGTAATCTGGCTAACGACCCGGTGGATCGGGCGGTCGTCGAGTCCATCAATCATGTCGCCCATGTGCTTCAGCTCCAGACCATTGCTGAATGGGCCGAAACACCCGCGGCAGTCGAGATCCTGCGCGACTTGGGAGTCGATTTCGCCCAAGGCTACGGGGTCGGCCCGGCGGTGACCCTGGATGACCTGCGACTGCACCGCAGTCTGGGGACCACGGGATGATCCCGGGGCCGGGAGCAGAGTAGATATAGCCATCGGACGTGATAACCGGACGTCGGGGCGGGTTTAAAACCCGCCCCTACACCCAGGGTCTGTCCGGATATCAGGTAAGAAGGCTATAGCGGCGTCTCGGTCGTTGTCGTTGTCGTTGTCGTTGTCGTTGTCGTAATCGGAGAAGCGATTCAATTTGGGCATGAGCAGCCCGATGTCTATCGGGATGCGCTTCGCTACTTGTTTAATTTATTAGTGAAATTTTTCTAAATGATCGACCCAGCACACCTCAGCGCCCGCTTCGACGCCTTATTCGATCGGTTGGAACGTCTGCTGCCCGAGCCGCCGCGTCCGACCGATTGGGAGGCCACGGCTTTCCGCTGGCGCATTCGCAACGGTCGCGGCCAACTGGAGGCCCTCCACGCGCCGCACCGGCTGGATCCGGCGGACCTGCTGTGCCTCGATCGCCAGAAGGCCGAGATCGAACGCAATACCCGCCAGTTCATCGCCGGGTATGGCGCCAACAACCTACTTCTGTGGGGCGCGCGCGGGACCGGCAAATCGTCCCTGATCAAGGCCGTTTACAACGCCTTCAAGCACCAGGGCCTGCGGTTGATCGAGGTGGACAAAGAAGACCTCAAAGACCTGCCGGACATCCTGGATCTGGTGCGGGAGCGTCCGGAGCGCTTTATCCTCTTCTGTGATGACCTCTCATTCGAGGCCGGCGAGCCCGGTTACAAGGCGCTTAAGGCCGCGCTGGAGGGATCGATCAGCGCCACCCCGGACAACCTGCTGATCTATGCCACCTCCAACCGCCGCCACCTGATGCCTGAATTCCAGTCTGAGAATCGTGACGCGCACATGGTCGACGGTGAATTGCACCAGGGTGAGGCGGTGGAGGAGAAAATCTCGCTCTCCGACCGGTTCGGGCTCTGGGTCAGCTTTCACCCCTTCACCCAGGCACAGTACCTGACCCTGGTCCGCCATTGGTGTGGGCGTCTGGGGACAGCCCCGGCGCAGTGGGCGCCGGTCGAACAAGCCGCGCTCCAATGGGCCCTGCGGCGCGGTTCCCGCAGCGGGCGCACCGCCTGGCAGTTCGCGCGTGATTGGGCTGGGCGGGAGAGCGGCAGTCTGAACCAAACGGAAATCCCCGTCTGATCTTTCGTGGAGACCGACAATGGGCATGTTTGATTCGCTCTATATCGACCTTGATGGAACGGAACACGAGGTGCAAACCAAGCGTTTCGATTGCAGTCTCAGCGCCTATCGGCTGGGTGATTGCATCGACGGCGCCAGGCCCGGCGTGTGGGTGTACTTTGATGAGCTGGACATCGATGCCGCCGGCAAGCTGGTCTACGGACGCTCCGACAACGCGGTGCGGTCACTCACCCTGTTCGTCGTGCTGGTCAATGGCATCTTTGTCGAGTACAGCGTCAGCGACGGCCGTCTCGATCAGGTCGCCATCGAACAGCGAATTCGGGAACTGCGTGAACGCTGGAGCGACTCGGCGCGGGTGACCGACTTCCTGGTCGGGGTAGTGCGTGACAAGCAGCAGGTCATCGAACGGCTCAACGCACGCATCGCCCATGCCGGCGCCGCAATCGCCAGCGCCAGGCGCCTGCTTGCCGGTGAAGAACTGAAAGGCGTATTTGGCCTAGTGCGCGAGGAAGACCAACGGCTGACCCGCGGCGATGACCCGTTGGACGTCGTGGAATGGGCGCTCGGCTGCGACACCCTCGGGTGGGGGCTTCGCAGCGGGGCTGGTGCGACGGCTGACCCGTTGGAGGACTATCGGCTTTGAGTTGAGTTACACTGCATTCACATCGCGGTATTCCGGAGCAGCGGCAGAGTACGCCACACCGACGGTTTCCGCCGCACCTAGACAGACTTTCCGATGCGACGGTCGTACCCGGTGCTCGCAGATGAACTCCTGCGCTGAAGCCCTGTATTTTCTCCGTAATTGTCCAAACACGCAGATGGATGGTGACAATGATGGTGAACCCTGTGAACAGCAATGGTGCAATTAGACCAATGAAGGGCCTAACGAGAAGGATGGTCGAGGCTTTAGCCGGACGAGAACAGGCTGGATGCGACGGCGACCGGCCATGGCGCCCGCGCTACCCCGAAACATGAAAGTCTTCTCGACTGCTGTCGCGACTGCCAGCGTGCGAGACTGCGTAGTCAGGGCTTCCAGCCCTGACCGTTCCAGTCCCGACGCCGTCAGGCCAGGATAGCCTGACGACGCACTTTCACGGTAAAGCCCTGGACTCCGGGCATGGCGTCAGCCCGCGCCGGCTTCCCCGCTCTGCGCCGC
>NZ_CAIZIZ010000324.1 GCF_903933125.1 uncultured Lamprocystis sp.
CTGCGCTTATCCACCCTACGAAAACCGACTCCGTTGTAGGGTGGATAAGGCGCGCCGCTCGGTGTCATGGACCCGGCACGGTGGTTGCGCGCGCCGCATCCACCAGGGGGCGCGCGATGCCGCCCAAATTTGGAATTGCTGTGCGTCGGGTGGACCGCGGGCATCGGTGCGCTCTGCGGGCGCTGGGCTTGACGCGCCGCGCAGGCAAGTTCTGCCCGTCCCCGGTATCATCGCGGCCAGTTTACCGACGCAGGATATCGACGCATGGCCGGCAGCAGCCTACTCGCACTGATCGACGACATCGCCACCGTTCTGGACGACATCTCCCTGATGACCAAGATGGCGGCGAAGAAGACCGCGGGCGTCTTGGGGGACGACCTGGCACTCAATGCCCAGCAGGTCGCGGGGGTGCGGGCGGAGCGGGAAATCCCGGTGGTCTGGGCGGTGGCCAAGGGGTCGCTGGTCAACAAGATGATTCTGGTTCCGGCGGCGCTCGCCATCAGCGCGGTCGCCCCCTGGGCCATCCTGCCGCTGCTGATGTTGGGCGGGGCTTACCTGTGTTTCGAGGGGTTCGAGAAGCTGGCCCACCGGCTGCTGCATTCCAAGGCCGAAGATCAGGACCACCATGACGCGCTCACCCAAGCCCTTGAGAATCAGGCGGTCGACCTGGTGAGTCTGGAGCGGGACAAGATCAAGGGTGCGGTGCGCACCGACTTCGTCCTCTCCGCCGAGATCATCGTCATCACCCTGGGGACCGTGGCCGCCGCATCCTTCCAGAATCAGGTCGTGGTGCTGGTCGGTATCGCACTCATCATGACGGTGGGCGTCTACGGACTGGTGGCCGGGATCGTCAAGCTGGACGACGCCGGGCTATGGCTCAGTCGGGTGTCGGGGGCCGGCGGCGGGGCATGGTTGGTGCGGGGGCTTGGTCGGGGCCTGCTGTCCGCCGCACCCAAGCTGATGAAGGTGCTGGCGGTGGTCGGCACCGCGGCCATGTTCCTGGTGGGCGGGGGCATCATTACCCACGGCATCCCGGCCGCCCATCACCTGATCGAGTGGGCCACCGAGGCGGCGCACACCGTTCCGACCATTGGTGGCGTACTGGCGGCCGTTATGCCGCTGTTGATCAACGCCCTGGCCGGCGTGCTGACTGGGGCCGTCGTGCTTGTGTTGGTGACAGTCGGTCAGAAGGTTTGGTCGACGTTGAGGTCTTGGGGCTGAGGGTCTTCCGGCAGCGACGCGGCAGGCACGAATCGAGAATGAAGTTAATAGTGATACCGACAGGCAATGATGGTCAGAAGGGCTTCATCGACGGCGTAAACGAGCCGGTTACTGTCGTCGATGCGGCGGGACCAGAAGCCAGCGAGGTTTTCCCGCAGGGGCTCGGGTTTGCCGATCCCGGTGAAGGGCGTGCGCAACGCGTCAGCGATCAGGGCGTTGAGGCGCTTTAGGGTCTTTCGGTCCTGGGTCTGCCAGTAGAGGTAGTCGGCCCAGGCCTCCCCGGTCCAGGCGAGTCGTCTGGTCGGAGATGCCGGCTTTGCCATCGCGCTGGAGCTCTAACTTTCCACCAGGTTCCGCTCCTGCGTCTGCCCGGCGCGGTATTCGGCGATCGACCGGGCGAGATGTGCGGCGTTGGCTGGGGACCGCAAGAGGTGGACGGTCTCCATCAAGCTGTTGAAGCTATCGAGCGACATGACAACCGCGTCCTGGGCATCACGACGGGTGATGACGGTATAGTCCGCGTCGCGGGCGACGCGGTCCAACACGTCCTTGAGGTTGTTGCGCGCATCGGTGAAATTAAGGGTCTGCATGGTCGGCACCTGTCTTCTTTACTGTACAAGTATAAGCGGGCCGGGCCTTGGGGTAAAGAATAACCTCGTCAGAGCATCGGTAACTTCTTGCCTAGGCGAGCCTGGTTATAGCCTTCGGACGTGATAGTAGGGGCGGGTTTCAAACCCGCCCCTACACCAAGGGTCCGTCCGGATATCAGGTGGGAAGGCAATATCTGCATCTACGCAAATACTCGGACCCCTCCGGAGGGGTTAGAGGCCGCCACCCGTGAGCCGCTGTTCCGCCTCACGGTACTTGGCAGCAGTGCGCTCGATGATCTCCGCGGGCAGGTCGGGACCGGGTGCGGCCTTATCCCAATCCAATGTTTCGAGATAATCGCGTACGAACTGTTTGTCGAAGCTTGGGGGGCTGATGCCCGGCCGGTAGTGATCGGCCGGCCAGAAGCGCGATGAGTCGGGGGTCAGGATCTCGTCGATCAGGTGCAGGCGGCCGGCGTCGTCAAGGCCGAATTCGAACTTGGTATCGGCGATGATGATCCCCCGTTTCAGGGCATAGGCGGCGCATTCGCTGTAGATGCGCAGGCTGGCGTCCCGTACCTGCGCGGCGAGTTCTCCGCCCAGGAGGTCGACCGTGTGGGCGAAGTCCACGTTTTCGTCGTGGGTGCCGGCCTCGGCCTTAGTGGAGGGGGTAAAGATAGGCGCGGGCAGTTGGTCGGCCTGGATCAGACCCGGCGGCAGCGCGATGCCGCAGACGGCGCCGTTGGTCTGGTAGTCTTTCCAGCCGGAGCCGATCAGGTAACCGCGCACGATCGCCTCGACCGGCAGCGGCTTGAGTCGGCGTACGACCACGGCGCGCTCGCCGAGTTGGGCGCGTTCAGCCGGATCGGTGACGATCTCGGCGACGGGAATGCCGCTCAAATGATTGGGGATCAGCGCCGCGGTCCGGGCGAACCAGAAGTTCGACACCCGGGTCAAGACCTCGCCTTTGCCGGGGATGGGCTGGGGCAGCACCACATCGAAGGCGGACAGCCGGTCGCTCGCCACCACCAGCAGGTGGTCATCGCCGACACCATAGATATCCCGGACCTTGCCCCGTCCAATGAGAGGCAGGCTGCGGAGGTTGGATTCAAAGAGTGCGGTCATGGCTTGCTCCCGGGTCGCTTGGGCTGACAGTATATCGGCTGGCGGACGGTCGCGGGTCGGCGTTCGGCAGGCAGCGCAGCGGCCAGGTACCCGTCGGCAGGCGTGCGACCGCGCTGCTTCCCGCGCGCCTTCGGCATTATTATCGTTGCGATTGGTCTACCAAATTCATGAAGGCGAGCACCAAACTCAACCCGCCGGAGCAGCCCGAGGCCCCGTTCCTTAACGCCTTTCGGGGCAGCTTCACGGCTGCCCTGCGCTGGCATCAGCTCGACGCCCTCTGGGCGCGGCTGCGCGAGCCGACGCCAGCTGGTTTCTGTATGCCGTCGGGGAACCGCCGCCAACCGAACCCGCGCAGGCCGAGCGCGTCGAGGTCTTCATCACCGAACTGGACACGCTGTTGCGCGCCGAGCATCAGGAAGACTATTGCGGGATCGTCTACGCGGATGACCCCCAGGCCCCGACCTTCGTGAAAATCTACGATCCTCATCATCTGGGAGTCGCCTGCGGTTCCAGCACGAACCCGCCACTACCGGGTTGGGTGATGAGCCTGTTGCCGCCGGTGGACCTGCCTGCCGCGCGGGCGCCGGCCAACAACCGGCGTCGCTGGTGGCGTCGCCTGTTCTGAGGCGCCGCGTAGTTCCACCGTCTAACTGCACCTTTCATCCGTCATCCTTGACCCTATGATTTATCCAGGAGTTCCCATGGCGAGAGCGATCATCAGCACCGACCGGGCGCCACGCGCGATCGGCACCTATTCTCAGGCCGTGCGGGCGGGGGACACGGTGTACCTCTCCGGGCAGATCCCGCTGGTGCCCGAGACCATGGCACTGGTCGAGGGCGATCGGGAAGCTCAGGTCCGGCAGGTCTTCAGCAATCTGTCGGCGGTGGCCGAGGCGGCCGGGGGCAGTCTCGCCGATGTCGTCAAACTCAATGTGTTTCTGACCGATCTCGGCGATTTTGCGCTGGTCAATCAGGTCATGGCCGAGTTCTTCACCGCGCCCTATCCGGCGCGTGCCGCGGTCGGCGTGGCGGCCCTGCCGCGGGGCGCGGCGGTGGAGATGGATGCGGTGATGGTGTTGGGCGGATAGCGCCTCCCGTGCGGGAAAGCTCGATAAATTTGGATCTTGGCTTGCTTTCTTGAGAGGATGTCTTACCATTTGTTTTGGCTTTGGCTGGTGTCGTCTCCGGGGTTTTTCATGCGTCGCGTGTTCGTATTGCTGACCATTCTGCTGGCGGTCGCCCTGACCGGTTGCGGTTCAAACACGCCAAGAGACGACGGCTCGGCGATCCGGCCCGAGGGCTCCGGCGGCAGTGCCTCTGGTCATGTCGGCGGCGGAAGCTTTGCCGGCAACCCGGCCGCCCTGCGCTTCGCCAGCCATATGCAGAAGCAGCACGGGTTCGATGCCAAGGCGGTCACCGCGGTGCTGGCGCGGGCCAAGCGCGAGTCCTGGATTATTGAACAGATGGACAAACCGGTCCGCAAGAGCCGCGGTCCCTCCGTACCCACGGGGGCCTGGAACCGCTACCGGGCCAAGTTCATCACCGAGGACAACATCGACAAGGGCGTTGCCTTCTGGCAGCAGTACGCCGGTGAACTGAAACGCGCCTCGGCTACCTATGGGGTGCCGCCCGAGATCATTGTCGGCATCATCGGTGTGGAGACCCGCTGGGGGCGGATCATGGGCAAGACGCGCATCATCGACGCGCTTGCAACCCTTTCTTTCGCCTATCCGCGGCGGTCCGAGTATTTCACCGGTGAGTTGGAGTCGTTCTTCCTCATGGCCCGTGACGAGGGGTTCGACCCCCTCAAGCCCAAAGGTTCATTCGCCGGGGCCATGGGCTACGGCCAGTTCATGCCGTCGAGTATCCGCAAATACGCGGTGGATCACAATGGCGACGGCCATCGCAATCTGTGGAACCCCGTGGATGCGATTGGCAGTGTCGCCAACTACTTCAAGGGCCACGGCTGGCGCACGGGTCAGCCGGTAGCGGTGCGGGCAACCGCGAGCGGTTCCTCGGCCGGGTCTCTGAAGAGCGGATTCGATACCAAGTATTCACCCGGTACCCTGGCCAGCAGTGGGATCATTCCGGCCGGCAGTTTGGGTGCGGCCGATCAGGTCAGCCTGCTCAAGCTCGATGTGGGCAGCGGCTACGAGTATTGGCTCGGACTGCACAATTTCTATGTGATTACCCGTTACAATCACAGTACCTATTACGCGATGGCGGTCTATCAGCTTGGCAATGCGGTGAAGGCGCGCATGGGTGGCGCTGGGGGGGCTCGGGTTGCTCAGGTGTTGGCGCCTTCGGTGGATTCAGCCCTGTGATCAGGCGCTCGCACTCGAGCGGGCCATGATCTTCGTGCCGGCCGTAGGGTGGACAAGCGATAGCGCAGTCCACCGAATCCCGCTTGGGTCCGCCGGGTGCGTAGTCAGGCCATCTTGGCCTGATACTGTCAGGGCTGGAAGCCCTGACTACGCACGCCGCTGGCCGGGATTATGATCAAGGCACTCAAACGCACCAGCAAGCCCTCTGAGATGACCCCTGATTGCTCTTGCTTGGTTCATTCGCCCATCAGCGTCAGCAGGATGCGCCGGCCATGACTCTGGGTGCGGTGCTCGTAGAGGTAGACCCCCTGCCAGGTACCCAGGGCCAGACGGCCGTCGCTGATCGGCAGGGTCAGGTCAGTTTTGGTCAGGATGCTGCGCAGATGAGCGGGCATGTCGTCCGGACCCTCATCGGTGTGCTCAAACAGCGGGTCGCCGTCCGGGACCAGGCGCCTCAGGAAGGACTCCAGGTCGCGACGGACACTGGGGTCCGCGTTCTCGCAGAGGATCAATGAAGCGCTGGTGTGCTGCAAGAAACAATGACAGAGCCCGGTGTGTAGACCGCTGTCGCGCACCAGCCGTGCGATTTCTGCGGTGATATCGTAGGTACCGCGTCCGCGGGTGCTGACTGACAGGTTGCGTTGGAGGATCATCGGTTGGTCCACGTGTCGAGGATTCGGTCGACCGACTCCAGCGGAATCGGCGATCCGGATTGTCCGGCCCGCGGACGGGAAATGCCAGGGCTCCGGCCCCCCGAACTACCAGCCCCTCCAGTCGGGGGCAGCGAGTGCCGTGTCCAAACCAGCCGCAGATCCAGTGACACCCGATCCGCATCGTCCCTTGGAGTGCCAACCGGTCCAGGAGTTGGATCGCGTGGGTCCGCGCGTGCAGGAGCGGCTGGCGCGGCTGGGTATCCACACGGTTCAGGATTTGCTCTTTCATCTCCCGGTTCGGTACCAGGACCGTACCCGCGTGGTGCCCCTGGCGGAGGTGCGTCCGGGGGCCGAGGTGCAGGTGGAGGGGCAGGTGTGCGACGCCCAGGTCAGCTACGGTCGGCGGCGGTCGCTCAAGGTGTGGCTGACCGATGCGGACGATCCGGCCGACGCGACCGACCGGCCGGCCGGGGGCGGGCTGCTGTTGCGCTTTTTTCATTTCTCGCCCCAGCAGTTGGCGGCCTTGCGGCCCGGGGCGCACCTGCGTTGCTACGGGGAGGTGCGTCAAGGGCCGAACAGCCTGGAGATCATTCACCCCGAGTATCGCCTGTGCGAGGCGGCGGACGCACCGGAGCCGGCGCCGCGCCTGACCCCTATCTATCCGTCCACCGAGGGGATGCAGCAGTCCGCCTGGCGGGGACTCACCGATCAGGCACTCGCGCTCCTGGAGCAGTCGGCTCCGGCCGAGTACCTGCCCGCGGAATGCCTTGCCGGGATGCCCTTCCCCGACCTGCGCGCGGCCCTGTGCTACCTGCATCGGCCGCCACTGGAGGCCCACCTCGACGACCTGCTGGAGCGTCGCCATCCGGCCTTTCTGCGCCTGGCCTTCGAGGAGTTGGTGGCCCATCAGGTCAGCCTGCGGCGGCTGCGTCAATCCCATGCGCGGGTCACGGCGCCGGCGCTGCCGGGTGATGGCGACCTGCGCCGCGGCCTGCGTGCGGTGCTGCCGTTCCGGTTGACGCCGGATCAGGAGCAGGTGGTCGGCGAGATTGCCGCCGACCTGACGCGCGCCGTGCCGATGCAGCGTCTCCTGCAAGGGGATGTCGGATCGGGCAAGACGGTCGTGGCGGCCTTCGCCGTGCTCCAGGCGATCGAGAGCGGCTACCAGGCGGCGCTGATGGCGCCCACCGAACTGCTGTCCGAGCAGCACTGGAAAGGGCTGCGCACCTGGCTCCAGCCCTTGGGTCTGGAGCCGGTCTGGCTCGCCGGCCGCCACAAAGGGCGCGAGCGTGCCGGACTGCTGGCGGCCATTGCCGAGGGGCGGGCACCGCTGGTGGTGGGCACCCATGCGCTCATTCAGGATGACGTGCGTTTCGGCCGGCTGGGTCTGGTCATCATCGACGAGCAGCACCGCTTTGGCGTCCATCAGCGGATGCGTCTGCGCGATAAGGGTGCCGGGGGGGGCGGTGCGCCGCACCAGCTCATCATGACGGCGACCCCGATCCCGCGGTCGCTGGCCATGACCATCTACGCGGACCTGGACCTGTCGGTGATCACGCAACCGCCGCCGGGACGCACCCCGATCGCCACCGCGGTCGTGCCGGACACCCGCCGCGACGCGGTGATCGCCCGTATCCATGAAGCCTGCGGCGCCGGGCGTCAGGCGTATTGGGTCTGTACCCTGATCGAGGAGTCGGAGGCCTTGCAGGCGCAGGCTGCCGAGGAGACCGCGCTCGCGTTGACCGCGGCCCTGCCCGGGGTGCGGGTCGGCCTGGTGCACGGCCGTCAGCGGGCCGCCGAGCGGGAAACCGTGATGGCCGCCTTCGCCGCCGGC
Organism: uncultured Lamprocystis sp.; assembly: GCF_903933125.1. Classification (GTDB taxonomy): domain Bacteria; phylum Pseudomonadota; class Gammaproteobacteria; order Chromatiales; family Chromatiaceae; genus Thiodictyon. The sequence continues at coordinate 7,745 of NZ_CAIZIZ010000324.1, forward strand.
GCCCTGGACCTGCTGGTGGCAACCACGGTGATCGAGGTGGGTGTGGACGTACCGAACGCCAGCCTGATGATCATCGAGAACCCGGAGCGGCTCGGACTCTCGCAACTTCATCAGTTGCGCGGCCGGGTTGGCCGCGGGGCGGTGGCGAGCCACTGCGTGCTGCTCTACCGCGCGCCGCTGTCCGCCGTGGCCCGTGATCGGTTGGGCCTGATCCGTGAGACCCAGGACGGCTTCCGCATCGCCGAGGAAGACCTGCGGATGCGCGGGGCCGGCGAGGTCCTGGGCACCCGGCAGACCGGCACCATCGAATTCCGCGTGGCCGACCCGTTGCGCGACCAGCACCTGACCGCCGCGGCCCAGCGGGCGGCCGACCTGATCCTCGCGCAGTATGCGCAGTTGGTGGAACCCCTGATGCACCGTTGGCTCGGTCAGCGGGAGGAGTATGGGCAAATCTGATGCCGGGCGGCGGCAGGATACCGCGACCCCCTTCCCCGGTCGCGCCGCTGTGCCATAATCGCCCCCGTTTTTACTCGGTCGTCAACAGCCCTTGCAGTTTCATCCTATGGCACTACCCCAGGTAAAGATCGGTCGCTCCAGACCTGCCCAGGGACCCTCCCGCTGGTTCGTACGCCTGCGTGATTACGCCTATCTGGTGCGGCTGCACCGCCCCATCGGCATTTTTCTGCTGATGTGGCCGGCCCTGTGGGCGCTCTGGCTGGCGGGGGAGGGGCATCCGCCCTGGCCGATCGTGCTGATCTTCGTCTCCGGGGTGGTGCTGATGCGCTCTGCCGGTTGCGCCATCAATGATTATGCCGATCGTGACTTCGACGGGCATGTGGCCCGCACCAATCAGCGTCCGCTGGCGACCGGGGTGGTTAGCCCGGGCGAGGCGGTGGCGGTGTTCATGGTGCTGTCACTGGTGGCCTTCGCCCTGGTGCTGCTGCTCAACTGGCAGACGGTGGCACTCTCGGTTGTCGCCCTGGCGTTGACCCTGGTCTATCCGTTCATGAAGCGCTTCACCCATGTGCCCCAGCTCTTTCTCGGCGCCGCGTTCGGCTGGGCGATTCCCATGGCTTACATGGCGGTCGGCGGCGCGATCCCGGCCATCGCCTGGATACTCTTCGGCGCCACCCTCATCTGGGCGCTGATCTATGACACCCAGTACGCGATGGTTGATCGGGAGGACGATCTCAAGATCGGCATCAAGTCCACCGCGATCCTGTTCGGGAATCAGGATCGGCTGGTGATCGGGTTGCTCCAGGTGCTGATGCTTGGATTGCTCTTGTGGGTCGGGCTGCTTGCCGGGCGCGGGCTCTGGTTTTATGGCGGGTTGGCGGTCGCGGCCGGGTTTTCCGTCTACCAGCAATGGCTGACCCGCGACCGTATTCCGCGCGCCTGCTTCGAGGCCTTCCTCAACAACAACTATTTCGGGATGGCCGTGTTTGTCGGCCTGGTACTCGATTACGCGGTCGGCGACTGATCCGGTTGGTCGACTGCGACCTGAATCCATTGAGAGCGGAACGCTTTCGCTTTGTACAACAGTCAATCATGGGAAATCACGAAATGCTCCGTCCGTTACATGCGTCTGTTCTGGTGTGGCTCCTGGCCGTCCTGCTGTTCATCCCGCTCCAACTCTGGGCCGTCGACGAGGGGATCGACTATTCGACCCTGAAGACGGCGCAGCCCACCGAGACCGGCGATCAGGTCGAGGTCCTGGAGGTCTTCTGGTACAGCTGCCCACACTGTTGGCACCTCGAGCCCACGATGCAATCCTGGGTCGCCACCATGCCGGCGGGCGCGGCCTTTCGGCGTCTGCCCGGTGCCGATGGGCGTCTTGAACCGCATGCCCGCGCCTATTATGCGGCGGAATCGATGGGGAAACTGGACGTGCTGCACCCGGCATTGTTCAAGGCGATTCACGGGGACAAGCGTACCCTGTGGACCGAGGACGCACTGGTGGAGTTCGCCGGGCAGATCGGGCTTGATGAGCAGGAGTTCCGCGCCGCTTTTAATTCGTTCGCGGTCGATACCAAGGTCCGCAAGGCCCAGGACATGAGCCGGCGCTATGGGATCGACGGCGTTCCGGCCGTGATCATTAACGGCAAATACCGCACCAGTCCGAGCCAAGCCGGTGACCAGGACCGCTTCATCGAGGTGATGAATACCCTGGTCACCCGTGAACTGGCCGCCAAGAGTGCCCCCGCCCAATAATCAGGAGGCGCGGTGCTCCGTCAGCGCAGGTTTTTCTTATAGGACGGAATCGCCGCGTTGTGCGCCTTGGAGAAATTGGCGAACTCCATGGTCACGCTCGCCAGTTCGACCCTGGTGAAATCCGCGTCGGTGACGTCGGCCCGGCGCAGGATGGCACCGCCGAGCACGGCGTCGGTGAAATCCACCCCGGTGAGGTTGGCATTTCTGAAATTCGCATCCTGGGCCGAGCAGTTGCGCAGCCGCGCACCGCTCAGATCGGCACCCTCCAGGTTTGCCAGGTTGATGACGGTAAAGCCGTCCGGATGGACGCTGGTCAGGTCGGCGTTGCGCAGGTTGGCGCGCGCCAGATTGGCATCATTCAGGTGCGCGTCGCGCAGGTCGGCAGCGGACAGATTGGCCTCGCGCAGGTTGGCCCGAATGAAGAGTGCCTTGGGGGCGCTCACCTGACTCAGGTTACTGCCGAAGAAGTCGGTGCCGCGCAGGTCGGCGTGGCTCAGATTCGCGCATCGCAGGTCGGCGTCGTGTGCCTCGACATTGCGCAGGTCCGCGCGGGTGAGATTCGCCTGGCTGAGCACGGCGCCGTTGAGCACGGCGGCCATCGACGGCTGTTCCGACCCGAGCCGGGCGCGGGTCAGATTGGCGCCGCGGAGATTGGCGTCCTTGAGGTCGGTACCAACCAGGATGGCATCCGTCAGGTCAGCCCCGGCCAGATCCGCCCCGACCAGATCGCTCGACTCCAGGTTGGCCCCGGCCAGATCCAGGCCCCGCAGGTCGGCGCGGTTGAGGCGCATGTCGCGCAGGTCCGCGCCGGCCAGCACGTCTCCCGCGATGGTCTCCAGCACTTCGCCCGTCTCCCGGTGTTTGATCTCGATCATGGTTGTCTCCGGATGCTCTTAGGGTTGCGAGGCGAATCTACCATGTTTATTCGGCGGCCTTGAAGCGGATCGCTGTTGTCCAGAGCGCCGAGCCTCGCTCGGCGCGGTGGGCACGCGTCCATCGACAGCCCGCGCCGCGGTCGATACCATCCCAGCGGGCTGCCCCTCTGCTCAGACTGATACCAACACGCCTCACCACCACCGACGGAGACCCCATGAAGATCGAAACCCTGGCCATCCATGCCGGCTTCGCCCCCGACCCGACCACCCACTCGGTCGCCACGCCCATTTACCAGACCACCAGCTACGCCTTCGACGACACCCAGCACGGGGCGGACCTCTTCGACCTGAAAGTCGCGGGCAATATCTATACCCGCATCATGAATCCCACCAGCGACGTGCTGGAGCAGCGGGTGGCGGCGATGGAGGGCGGCGTCGGCGCCCTGGCCTTGGCTTCCGGAATGGCGGCGGTGACCTACGCGATCTTCACCATCGCCCAGGCCGGAGACAACATCATCGCCGCTTCGACCCTCTATGGCGGCTCCTATAACCTGTTCGCCCACACCTTGCCGCGTCTCGGCATCCAGGTCCGCCTGGTCGCACCCAATGACATCGCGGCGATGGAGGCGCAGATCGACGGCAAGACCAAGGCGATCTTCTGCGAGTCCATCGGCAATCCGGCAGGCAATGTGGCGGATATCACCCCCATTGCCGACATGGCGCATGCCCATGGGGTGCCGTTGATTGTCGACAACACGGTGCCGACCCCCTATTTGTGCCGCCCGTTCGAGCATGGTGCCGACATCGTGGTCCATGCCGCCACCAAATACATGGGCGGCCACGGCACTACCATCGCCGGGGTGCTGGTGGACTCGGGCAAGTTCCCCTGGGCCGAGCATGCCGAACGCTTCCCTATGCTGAACGAACCGGACGTGTCCTATCACGGCGTGGTCTATACCCAGGCGCTGGGCGCGGCGGCCTTTATCGGCCGCGCCCGCGTGGTACCGTTGCGCAACATGGGCGCGGCCATCTCGCCCTTTAACAGCTTCTTGATTCTGCAAGGAATCGAAACCCTGCATGTACGCATGGACCGGCATTGTGAGAATGCGATGAAGGTGGCCGAGTATCTGAAGGGCCATCCAAAAGTCGCATGGGTCCGTTATGCCGGCCTGCCGGACAGCCCGGATTACCCATTGATCCAGCGCTATATGGACGGCGGCAAGGCCAGTTCCATCCTTTCCTTCGGCATCAAAGGCGGGCTGGAGGCTGGTGCGCGCTTCATCGACGCACTCAAACTCGCGGTGCGGCTGGTCAACATCGGCGATGCCAAGACGCTTGCCTGCCACCCGGCCACCACCACCCACCGTCAGCTCTCACCGGATGAATTGGCCCGCGCCGGGGTCTCCGCGGACCTGATCCGGCTTTCTATCGGTATCGAGCATGTGGACGATATTATTGCCGATCTGGAGCAGGCATTGGCGGCGGGGTAGTGTCTCTTCGTTCCAATAAAGAGGCCTTGATCATCGTTCCGTCCGTAGGGCGGACAAGCGATAGCGCAGTCCACCGAATCCCGCGCCGCCGCTGGTGGACTGCGCTGCGCTTGTCCACCCTACGATGTCGCGTGGCCGGAACCGTGACCAAGGCCAATAAAGAGTTGTCGTTCGCAAGCGAACGCGAATAAACGCAAGTTTGGATCGTGCCTTGGCGATGCTGGTCATTTTCATCACGGGTGAGCCAGCGTCGGCCTAATTGGCATTGCTAACCACGGACCATAGATGACTGACGACAGATTGCGTCTTGTTCAAGCGCTCGTTAGATTAATTCCTGATCTAACCTTTGGGCAGTTGTATTGGATTAGTTAGATTAATTCCTGATCTAACCTTTGGGCAGTTGTATTGGATTAAAAAAGTCGTAAATGTATTTGCATCTGAGTAAGTACTTCAAGTGAAATATTTGTAGGCGCCAATAATTGCAAAGCATTGATTTAAAAGAAAGATAAATAATTAAGCGCTCATAGCGAATATATTGATGTACTTATAAATACAGCCTCAATAAATCTGATCTATTCGACGAATCGACATTGCGTGACTTCGGAGACGCAATGCGTGTTCACCATTGTTTTTCGGAAGAACCTTTTAGCAAAGACAAATTTGAGTATGTACTGGTGAAGACCCTAAAAACTTCCGGTCGCACGGCGAGCATGGCCCCGAGATGCAATCCGGGGCATGATGCTAAGTACTTCAACTAAAATATTTGTACGCACATCTTACTCTCAGGAAAACCATAAAATTAGTGTTTTATTGCAACTTTTTTCGATACTGATTATCTAAAGCAGTATAGGAAGGAACCACAGTGGAGGTA
>NZ_CAIZIZ010000325.1 GCF_903933125.1 uncultured Lamprocystis sp.
AAAACGACAACGATTACGACAACGACAACGACAACGACAACGACAACGACAACGACAACGACAACGACAACGACAACGACAACGACAACGACAACGACAACGACAACGACCGAGACGCCGAAGGCGCTCCCTAATGTGATCGACTGCTCAGCGCGACGGCACGTAGGGCGCGGGCCCATAGCCCGGCGGGTACCCCGGATAGCCATAGGGCGGTGCCGGCGGGCCCCAATAACCCCAGGGTGTCGGCACCGCCATCGGCGGGGCCTGAGGTCCGCGCGCGGGAGCCGCAGGCGGGCGCGGGCGCGACGCCGTGGCCCGCTCCGGCGCAGGCCCGGAAGGGGCTTGCGCCGCGGGCGCGGGGACAAGCACCGGCGCCGCGGGCGCTGGGGGCGCCGCGGAGACCACCCCGGAGACCGGAGGGGCCGTCGGCACGGCGGCAGGCATATCCTGGGGCACCGCGACCTGAGGCTGCATGTCCTGAGGCTCCCCAACCTGAGGCTCCGCAACCTGGGGCTCCGCGACCCGGGGCTCCGGCACCTGGGTGATGCCGGGCGCGTCGGCGAGGGGCTGGTCCGCAGTGAACGCTGGTTCGGCTGCCGGCTGAGGCGGCAAGAGCACATCGAACCCGGTCATTGCATCGACATCAGCATCAGCATCAGCATCAGCATCAGCATCAGCATCAGCATCAGCATCAGCCGGAACCTGCGGCTCTGGAACAGAACGGCCGCTCATCAGGGTATTGGCGAAGGCCGCCGATTCCGCCGCCGCCACCGGAGCCGGAGCCGGAGCCGGAGCCGGAGCCGCGACCGGCGCTTGCACCACGGTCGGCGGCGGGACCGGGACCGGCAGGGCGACGGACGCGGGACCCGCGGTCGGTGCCGCAGTCTCGACCGCGCGGCCACCGACGATCTGAGGCGGGGCCGACACCACCGCCGACGGGGCCGTCGCTTCAGGGGGCGTCGGAGTCGTGCGCGGATGCAAGGCGCCGACCTCGGTCTCAGGACGCTTGATCGACCCCAGGTAGAGCACGCCAAACACCAGTACCAACAACCACAGCATCAGCCTGGCCCACCAGCCGAGACCCACAACCGCGGCAGACTTCGTCATAATTCGGTGCCTATAAGATAAAAGATGATGACAGCATTGAAGACGGACAAAGGTTCAGAGGGCGCGGCACGGGTGCGCGGCCTCAGGGCGCGCCGGAACCGGCCGCAAGGGCCGCCAGGATCGGCCCCGACCGCTCGGCACAGAAGCCAAGATGCCCTTCGATCTCGGTCATGGTGATCGCTCCCTCCCCCTTGCCCGCGGCCCAGTTAACCACGAACGCGAGACTCGCGTAACACAGACCCAGCTCGCGGGCCAGAGCGGCTTCGGGCATCCCGGTCATACCCACCAGATCACAGCCGTCACGCTCCATCCGCGTGATCTCAGCCGCCGTCTCCAGGCGCGGCCCCTGGGTCACACCGTAGGTCGCATCATCGATCGCGGCAACCCCGGCGACCGCGCAAGCGTGCAACAGGTCCATGCGCAACTCCGGGCAATAGGGATCGGTGAAATCCACGTGAGTCACCGCGACCGCGTCGTCATCATGAAAACTCTGGTCGCGGCCATGGGTGTAATCGATCACTTGATCGGGGACCGCAAAGACCCGCGGACCGAAACGCGCGGTGATTCCGCCGACAGCCGCCAGACCGAGCACGCGCTGCGCACCGCCGACGTGTAGCGCCCACAGGTTGGCCCGATAGTTGATTCGATGCGGCGGCAACCGGTGACCCTCGCCGTGCCGGGGCAGGAACAAGACCCAATGGCCAGCGAGGCGACCGTACACGAGAGGCACAGAGATGGCGCCGAAGGGGGTGTCGAGCGGTTTCACCTCGACAACCTGAAGGCCGGGCAGGCGCTGAAAACCCGAACCCCCAATGATCGCGAGCAGACCCATCAAAACCTCTGGAACGTCACCTGGACAGGAAGGCGAGAGTCTACCTCAGAGACCGCGGAAGCAAAAAAAACCGGCGCCGCCACGAGCATGGGGCGTCGGCACGGTTTATACCCGTCGTTGTTGGTTTCTCGTTTTTCGTAACCCGATGCGTGATGGACAGTAACGAGAAACCGAAAACCCAAAACCGTTCCGTCTAACTGGCGCCGCCGTCGGTCGAACCGCGCGTCGGCAGTCCGAGCGGTCTAGATGCGCGTCTCCTGGAACATCCCGATCTCGACCAGCTTCGGAAAAAGCACCCGCTCCTCACGATCGAGACGCTGCCCGACCATGTCGAAAACCTCATGGGTCTCGGTCAGAAAGTCTTCGTTGAACGTGTAGTCGCAGTTCTTGAGCCAATGCTTGTGATAATCGTCGAAGGTTTTGCGCAACGGCCGCTCACCGCTGATGAACCCCCAAGCGATCGACTTGACCTTGGGATCTTCATGGATCAGCAGGCTGGGGTAGAGTCCGCGATCCTCTTCGGCCAGGTGTCTACGCACTTTTTCGCCGAGATCACAGAGCAACTCAAACGCGGTCTTGGCATTCGGGCGGATGCGCAGTTGATCCTTGGTCAAGATCGAACGCAGATCATCAATCATCTGCCGGAGTTCCGCATGCGTGCTGCGATAACCGTCTAGTGTATACATGAGCCATCCTCCTCGTTATTACTTCGCGAGCGTAAGGGGAAGACACTGCGCTTCCGCGACACCCACGACTCGGCACGTTTTCGAAGCGGTGCCGAACAAAGGTCGGAGCACGCGCGAACGTGTTGGCTAAGAAATACCGCAAAATTGCCCTGGAGTCAAAAAGGCCCTATTTATATCAGAGTTTTATCGAATACCAATCAACAGTCCTCGACGGCCACGGCGAAGACGCCAGGGACGTTTCGAAAGTAGTTCTTGTAGTCCAAACCGTAGCCGAAGAGGTAGCGGTCGGGAACCTGGACACCCACGAAATCGGCTTCACAGACATGGGGCCGCCGCTTCTCCACCAGAACCGCGACGTGTATTCCAGCGGCTCCGTCGTCACGGCAGGCCCGCACGATCGCCTCTAGGGTAACGCCCTCGTCCAGGATATCGTCCACGATCAGCACCTGTTCCCCGCGGATGGCTTCCGTCGGGCGGTAGTGCCAGACCAACTCGCCGCCGCTGGTCGCTCCCCGGTAGCGGCCAACGTGGACGTGACCCAGCCGCAACTGGAAATTCAGCCGGGGCAGCAGCAGGCCGGTGGCGATGACGCCCCCGCTCATGACACAGAGCACCAGGGGGTCGGTCCCGGCCAAGCGCTCGCTGATGGCCTCGGCCATGCGGTCGATCGCCTGCTCCATGGCGTCCTGGGTGATCAGGCACTCGGCACGGTCGGCCACCGCCGTGTAAGTCTCAGGGGAAAGTTTCATAGGTCGATTCACGTTGATGATGGTGGGCGGGTGGGGTCGTCGAGCGCCAGATCGAGGGTCGCCAGGTCCTCCAACAGGGCGACCTGACGCACACCCGCCTGCCAGCGCGGCGCTTCGTGCAATCGCGCGGGTTCGGGGTCACCGCGTCCGTGCATCCTCAACAGGCGTAACTGGCCGGCAGGATCGTGGTGTTCGCGAAACGCTTGGACGATCGCGAGCGCGGCCGGACGATTGTTGCAGATCAGCAGCATGTCACAGCCGGCGCGCGCGGCCGCCTGGGCGCGTTCCACATAGCCGCCGCCGACATCGGCCGCGGCCATATTGAGGTCATCGCTGAAGATGACGCCCGCAAAACCGAGACGTCCACGCAACAGGTCGCGCAACCAAACCGCGGAGAATCCGGCGGGCTCTGCCGCCACGCGGGGGTAAATGACGTGAGCCGGCATCACCGCCTCCAAGCCGTGCTCGATCAGTCGCGCAAAGGGGATAAGGTCATCGGCCAGGAGGTCAGCCAGATCGCGCTCGTCAAGCGGCAGCGCGGTGTGGGAGTCAGCCGCCACCCCGCCGTGCCCAGGAAAGTGCTTGCCCACCGCCGCCATCCCGGCCTGGCGGACCCCGGAGGTCCAGGCCGTGGCCAAGTCGACGACCTGGGTCACCCGCGCACCGAAGCCGCGGTCACCGATCACCTGACTGATCCCCCGATCCAGGTCCAAGACCGGGGCGAAGCTGAAGTCCACTCCCGCCGCCCGTAACTCGGCCGCCATCAACCAGGCCACGTCGGCGCAGGCCGCACAGGCACGCCGCGGGTCGGCGGCATAGAGTGCGCCAAAACGCCCCGCCGCCGGCAGCCGGGTGAAGCCGTCGCGAAAGCGCTGGACCCGCCCGCCCTCCTGATCCACGCCGACCAGCAGGCGCGGTTCCCGCAGGGCATGGATCGCCGCGGTCAAACGCCCCAACTGCTCAGGCGAGGCGTAGTTGCGGGAAAACAGGATGACACCGCCCACGGCCGGGTGACGCAGCAACTCGCGATCCTCGGCGGTCAACTCCGGACCGGCCAAATCCACCATGATCGGACCCAGTGACATCGCTATGCCTCCTGGGCGCAGCACGCGGCCCGACGCGAACCCATCGGGACGATGTCAATCGGGGTCTCGATCGGGGCGTAGACACTGGACTCTGGCATCGGTTGGCTCGCGGCGCGGGGCCGGGGACGATCGCCCGGCGCAAGATCACTTTTTTAACACAGGGCGCTGACCTGGGCCAGCACCCGCAAGTCTGAGCGCCGCATTGCGCCCCGGTTGACCGCCACGTCACGGCAACGGCTCGGCCCGCGTCATGTCGAGCCGGATACCCAGGGGTCCGCGCGGTACCCAGGCCTCGACGATCCCGCGGCCGCGCCGCACCCGCACCGGGACCAATTCTCCGGATTCTCCCTGGGTGGTGCCATCGCGCAGTGCGTCGGCGGCGTACATCCGCTCGCCGGCATAGGATTCAATCAGATCTCCCGCCTGGAGTCCGGCCGCCTCGGCCGCCGAGCCCGGAATCACCGCGGCAACCGCGACCCGGTTGTCCTCACCCGTCAGATACAGATAACGGTCATAGGCAAGGTCGCCGATCTCCTCGCGCAACGGTCGCGGCTCCCCGCCGAGCTGACCCGACGCCTCGCGATAGCGGTCAGTGCCGATCCAGCCTTCGCGCACCGCCCGATCGCGCAGGGCCAGCCGCTCCAGCTCCAATCGCGCTTCCTGCCAGATGATGTCCTCCGCAAGCCCGGCGTCGACCCCGGCCGCAACCAGTGCGCTACGCCGCTCATCGGGGGTTCGCGGCGCGGTCGGGCGGTCCATGCCCGGGTCGCCCGCCGCGATCCGGCCTGCCAGCGTCTGCTCGACCTGGACCAACCGCGCCTGAAGGTCAGCCAGACGCGCCTCGGCGTCGCGCCAGGCGGCAAGCAAGGTCGCGACCCGCGGATCTGCCGTCGGCTCCGGCGCCGCGGCCACGACTGGAGCTGACGGCACGACCGGCGCAGACACGGCCGTGACCTTCATCACCGGTACAGACGCGGGTAGTGCCGACACCGCGGGGGTGCTTTCGGCGGCGGTTGTGCCTGATCGCAAGGCAGGCACCTCGGCGGAGGCGAGTAATCGGCCGTAACCCAAGGCACCGATGAGGGTCCCAGCGACAAATCCCAGGGCAGTGAGAGTCCAAGTGGGTTTCATTAGCTTCTACTTTAGGTCAGTATTGCGGTTCTGAGACGGTACTTCGATAGTCTGAGAGTGTGTCCGCGACCCTTCGGACAACAGGGTGCGGGCGGACGTTCCTTTCTGATCTGTCGGGTCTTTGCGGGCATGACTGTCGCCTAGGCGATCGGTTGGGTTTTCGCCACGTTGCCCCGATGTAGATTGCAAGGCAACTTCACCACGCTTACAACAAAACGGCGCGCCGATTCAGCGCACCGAGTGAGGATCGAGACAGGACATGAATGCGAAATACTTCAACATTTTGCTCTGGGTCGGTGTATCCCTGTGGTTAGTAATGATGTTCAACGGGATGAGCGCGCCCAGTCAGATCGAGGCACGGAACCTGAGCTACAGTCAGTTTCTGAGCGAGGTGTCCGATGGTGCGATCCAAGAAGTACGCATCCAGGATCAAACCATCAAGGGCACCCGCACCGATGGCTCGCGCTTCGAGACCTTCAACCCCGATGACCCCGGCCTGGTCGCCGATCTCCTGAAAAACGGCGTGGTGATTCATGCCGAACCCCCGGCGCAACCCAGTGTCATGGTCCAGATGCTGGTCGCCTGGCTGCCCTTCCTGCTGCTGGTCGGCGTCTGGATTTGGTTCATGCGCCGCAACTCCGGCGGCGGCGGCCCCGGCGGGATCTTCAGCTTCGGCAAGAGTCGCGCCCGTCAGCACGCGGAAGGCGACGTCAAGGTGACCCTGCGCGATGTCGCCGGGGTCGAGGAGGCCAAGGAAGAGGTCGGCGAACTGGTCGACTTCCTGCGGAACCCGCAGAAGTTCTCGAGCCTTGGCGGGCACATCCCGCGCGGCGTGCTGATGGTCGGCCCCCCCGGTACCGGTAAGACCCTGCTGGCGCGCGCGATTGCCGGCGAAGCCAAGGTGCCGTTTTTCAGCATTTCCGGCTCCGACTTCGTTGAAATGTTCGTCGGCGTCGGCGCCTCGCGCGTCCGCGACCTGTTCGAGCAGGCCAAGAAAAGCGCGCCCTGCATCATTTTCATTGATGAAATCGACGCGGTCGGCCGCCGCCGCGGCGCCGGCCTGGGCGGTGGGCACGACGAGCGCGAGCAGACCCTTAACCAACTGCTGGTGGAAATGGACGGTTTCGCTGGCAATGAGGGCATCATCGTCATCGCCGCCACCAACCGGGCGGACGTGCTCGATCCGGCGCTGCTGCGGCCCGGTCGTTTCGACCGCCAGGTGGTCGTCGGTCTGCCGGATCTGGCCGGACGCACCGCGATCCTGGAGGTGCACATGCGCAAGGTACCCCTGGCCGAGGACGTGGTCGCCCGCACCATCGCCCGCGGCACGCCCGGCTTCTCCGGCGCCGACCTGGCCAATCTGGTCAACGAGGCCGCCCTGTTCGCCGCGCGCGCCGGGCTCACCGCCGTGAACATGCAGATGTTCGAGAAGGCCAAGGACAAAATCATGATGGGCGCGGAACGGCGCAGCATGGTGATGTCCGAGACCGAGAAGAAGCTGACCGCCTATCACGAGGCCGGTCATGCCATCGTCGGCCGGCTGGTGCCCGAACATGACCCGGTGCATAAGGTCAGCATCATCCCGCGCGGCCGGGCGCTCGGTGTCACCCTCTTCCTGCCGGAGCGCGATCGCTACAGCATGAGCAAGCGCCAACTGGAGAGCCAGATCTCCAGCCTGTTCGGCGGGCGCCTGGCGGAGGAGCTGATCTTTGGGCCCGAGCATGTCACCACCGGGGCGTCCAACGACATCGAACGCGCCACCGCGATTGCCCGCAAGATGGTGACCCGCTTCGGGCTCTCCGACAACCTGGGGCCGCTGGCCTATGCGGACGAGGAGGGCGAGGTGTTCCTCGGCCATTCGGTGACGCAGCAGCGTCAGATTTCCGCGGATACAGCCCAGTCCATCGACCAGGAGGTGCGGATCATCATCGACCGCAACTACCGGCGTGCGCAGGACCTGCTCAACGCGAACATGGACAAACTCCACGCCATGGCCGACGCCCTGCTGCGTTTCGAGACCATCGACCGGGATCAGATCGACGACATCATGTCCGGCCGGCCGGCCCGCGAACCGGTCGAGGACACCGGACCCACACCCCCGCCCCGCGGCAGCAACCCGGCCACCGGCGGCAAGCCGCTGCCGGAGCCGCCGATCGCCGGACCCAGCGTGCGGGGGATTTAACCGCAGACCGCCGGGGTCCGATCACCCCGGCCCGACCGCGCGCAGCAATCACTAGGGCCGCTCATGCGGCCCTTTTTTCTGTGGCGCGAACGCATCGCACTCACCCACCGACCTCGGGGGCAACGCCACACCTGAAGAAGGGCCACGGCGCCCGCCCCCGTCACACGGCACATCACGTCAGCCACACACGGACAGACTGCCGGCCCCGGCTGACACGCGCGACATCACCCCATTACCCGATACAATGAGGATTCACGCTCGGCAGGCGACCGCCGCTGAGCCTTCTCGGCCCTACGCGCAGCACGCACATCATCAACATGACCGCAGTCCGTACGCGTCGATCCTGGTCCGCGCCCACCCTGGTCCACGCGGTCCTCGTCCTCGCCTGTGCCTGGTGGGTCTGGCTACCCGGGCCGGTGCGCGGGGAGACCGCGACAGCCGCCGACCGCGCCACCGCCGCTGAGACACCCGCGCCGCGCACGGCCGGCGGACCCATCGCCATCCATGGACGCTCGGACGACCCGCGACCACGATCAATGTTCGCGGCCGCGCTCGCGGCCAACCTGATCCTGACGGCCATCGTCCTGGCCGGATATCAGCGGCACCTGCGTCACACCCGCGCCAACCTGCGGACCGCCACAGCCAGCGCCGAGGCGTTGGAACAGCAACTACGGCAAGGACTCGAATCGCTGGGCGAGGCCCAAGAGACCTTTTGGCGTCTGACCGATGCGACCCAGGGCGCGATCATCGTCACCGACGGCGAGGGGCGCGTCACCTACTGGAATACGACGGCCGAGCGGCTGTTCGGCTACAGCGCCACCGAGGCCTTGGGCAGCGTGATCCACGACCGGCTCGCCCCCCCGGAAAACCCGCACCGACGCGCTAACCGACGGCACCCACTTTTTCTCCAACGAAGAAGGTCCGAGCGGCGACCGCTCCCATGAGATCGAGGCCCTGCACCGGGACGGCCGACACATTCCGGTCGAGATTTCCGTTGCGTCCATCGCGCACGACGGCCGCTGGGGGCCATCAGCATCCTGCGTGACTGCTCCGCGCGACGCCTGGCACAGAACCAGATGCAGCGCATGCAGTCGAGCTTCAGCAACGTGGTGCTCAAGAATCATAGCGGCATCCTGGTGGTCGACCGCCAGGGACTGATCCGCTTCGCCAACCCGGCGGCCCAGAAATCGCTGGGGCGCAACGCTGCGCAACTGGACGGACTGCCTTTCGGTCTGCCCAGCATCGGCAGTCAAACGGAACTCGACATCCTGCGTCCGGACGGCAGCTACGGGATCGCGGAGGTCACCGCGACCGAGACCGAATGGGAAGGCCTCCCGGCTTCCCTGATCATGCTGCACGACATCACGGACCGCAAGCGGGCCGAGGACCAGGTCCAGCACCAGGCCACCCACGACACTCTCACCGGTCTACCCAACCGGAGTATGTTCCTGAATTGTCTAGAGCAGGCACTGCTGGACGGGCGCCGCCACCGCGAACCGCTGGCGGTTCTCTTCCTCGACCTCGACCGTTTCAAAGAGGTCAACGACACCCTGGGTCACCGGGTCGGCGACGCCCTGCTCGAGGCGGTCGCCCTGCGGCTCAAGCGCATCCTGGGCAACCAAGACCTGGTCGCACGCCTGGGCGGTGACGAGTTCACGGTGCTCGCACGACGCGTCGGCTCGGCCAACGGTGCCGGGGAACTGGCGGCGCGGATCAGCACCGCCTTCAGCACCCCCCTGGACGCGGCCGGTCATCGGCTCTACTCCCGTCCCAGCATCGGCATCGCCCTGTTCCCGGAGCATGGGAACACGGGGGAGACCCTGATGCGCAATGCCGATACCGCCATGTATGAGGCCAAACGGCGTCCCGGCATCGAAGGCTTCGCCTTCTATCAGCCCGAACAGACGCAGCGCTCCCGCGAGCGCCTGGATCTGGAAACACGCTTGCGCACCATCTTGGCCGCCGGCGGCCTGCGGCTGCGCTACCAGGCGCAGGCCGATCTGCGCACCGGCCGACTGTGCGCTGCCGAAACCCTGATGCGCTGTGTCGATGCACAGGGACGGATCCTCCTGCCCGGGCAGTTCATTCCGGTGATGGAGCAGACCGGCTTGATCCGCGAAGCCGGTGATTGGGCGCTCGGCGCCGCCTGCATGCAAATTCGCGCCTGGCTGGACCAGCAGTCGACCCACGCGGACAGGCCCGCCTGCACCCCGCCGCCGCTGGCCATCAATCTATCCGCCGTCCAGCTCGACGACGCGAACCTCCCCGACCGGATCGCGGAGCTCCTCGACCGCTACCGGCTGGCACCCGATCGGCTCGCGCTCGAGGTCACCGAGAGCGCCCTGATGGACAAGGCCGATCGGGCCCGCACCATCCTCGAACGCCTGACGACACTGGGCGTCAGCTTGCACCTGGACGACTTCGGCACCGGTTACTCCTCACTGGCCCTGCTCGGCGAACTGCCGTTCAGCGTGATCAAAATCGACCGCGGCTTCGTCAGCCAGGTACCCGGGTCCGAAAAGCACATCGGGCTGATCGCGGCCATGATCGCCATGGCCCACCGCCTGCACCTGCGGGTGGTCGCCGAAGGCGTGGAGACCCCGGATCAGTGGGCGCTGCTGCGTCAATTAGGGTGCGACATGGCCCAAGGCTACCTGATCAGCCGGCCGCTGCCGCCAGCGGCGTTCGCGCGGCTCTGCATGGGGCATCGCGACCGCCCGGTGAAGCACGGCTAGTCCCTGGTTCCATCGAAACGGTGCGGGCAACCCGCCGTCGTCATTCCGGCAGGATGCCGATCAGCGCGTCGGTCCCGGCAGCGGCGGCAACCCCGCCGATCCCTGGGGCTCGGCCAGGACAGGCGGCAGTCCCTCCGGCAGAGGCTCCATCCGCGACAGCGCGCCGGGGCGCTCAGCCGCGCGTCGGCGTCCGCCCAAGTTGCGCCCCAGTTCCTGGAGGCGGCCGTCCAACAGCACCTTCCAGTCCTTGCCCTGGGGCAGCAGCGAGACCACCTCGATGCGCTCACTGGGCGACGCGTCGGCAGGGGTCGCGCTGCCGACGGGACCTGGGCCGCCAAGTCCGAGTCGCACCAGCACATGCAATTGCGCGCCCTCGTGCACCACGCCGATGGGTGTCAGGCTCGTGAAGCGCGGGACGGCGTCCGGCTCCCGCACCGCGATCAGCCGGGCGAAACGCGTCAGAAACTCCCTTGGGTCAGCCGCGGCAGCACTGTCATAGCCTGCATCACGCCCGAAGGTGGCGTTCAGGAGGTTGCGGTGACCGCGCACCTGCTCGTCCTTCAGAGCGGGCATCACCAGCGCCTTGAAGCGCGCCATGGCGGCCGGGTGCAGATAGGCCGGGGCGGCGGCAATGCCTTGTTCATTCAGCGCGTTGAGATAGGCCATCGCGACCAGGATCGCGGCCTTCGTGGTGGCGGCGTCCACCACCGTCGGTCCGCTCGCGGTCACGGCCGGCGACGGCGCCGCACCGGACCCGGCGGCGGCGTCCCGCACCTGCGTGTCGGATCGTGCGGCCACCGGCGTTTGATCAGACCCCGACCGACCGGCCGCCTGGCCGGCATCGACCGCTTGGACGCCACCATCCGGCACTCCCGTGGCCTCCGCCGCCTGAGTTCCAACCAACGGCAGCATCAATAACCCCAGCAGGGGCAGCGCATAGCTCAGCATGAGAGTCTCTCCCGGCGATCGATTCACTGGTGCGGACAGGGCTGGTTCAACTCGACCCATCGGCCGGACGGTTGGCGGCCGGACGGTTGGTCATCTCCGGCGCTGCGTTCGAATCACTTCCAGAATACCCGATCCGCACGCTCTCGCGTCCGGAGAAGCACCTACACAGAAACCTGGTGCACCTTGACAAGCACCCGTTTAAGCTTAGAATACCATCCATATGGATGGTTAACAGATGTTCTTTGGATGGTGCATAACGAAAATGAGCGTACACGATATTCGTCCTAAACTCAGCGACACCGAGAAGATCACGATCAATCTCGGACCGGTCGATCTCGGCCAGATCGACCTCCTGGTGCAGGAGGGCTTTTACTCCAATCGCACCGATCTGATTCGTACCGCGATCCGCAACCAGTTGGCCAAGCACGCCGATTCGGTTCACCAGACGATCGCCCGCAAGAGTCTGGTGCTCGGGATGCAGCATTATTCGCGCGCCGATCTCGAGGCGGTGCAGCGGGCGGGAGACCAACTGCAGATCCAGGTCCTGGGTCTGGCCAGCATCGGCACCGATGTGTCGCCGGAACTGGCGCTCGCCACGATCGAATCGGTCGTGGTCCTGGGCGCCCTGCACGCCAGCCCCGCCGTCAAGAGCGCGCTCGCCGGGCGCATCAAATGACTCAAAAACAGGAAAATCGCTATGAAGATCAATGCAAAGATGCTCTCCGGAATGCGCGAGGCGATGGCCCGACTGCAGCGGGACGGTCCTGCCGCCGCGACCACCAGCATTCAGCAGACACTCTTTGACCTGATGCCGCGCGGCACGCCGGGTGAACGCGATCCGGCGCCCCGCGGCCACGGCGACGCGGCCGGCGCGCTTGGCGGATTCGTCCCGGACCTGCTGGCCCGCTTGGGGCTCAGCACGCCGCCGGATGGGTCGCGCTTCCTACGCCCCGCCTTCGCACCGCAAGGCGCTGCGCAACCGGACGTCGACGCACCTGCATCGGGCGAGTTTCTCGCCGGCGGCTATACCAATCAAGCCGGTACCCGTGACTACAAGATCTACATCCCAAGCGCCTACGCGGGTCAGGCGCTGCCGCTGGTGGTGATGCTGCACGGCTGCACCCAGGGTCCGGATGACTGCGCCGTCGGCACCCGCTGGAATGCCATCGCCGAGGAATGGCCCTGTCTGGTCCTGTATCCGGCGCAATCATCCGCGGCCAACCCGACGCGCTGTTGGAACTGGTTCAATGCGGATCATCAGCAACGTGACATCGGCGAGCCATCCCTGATCGCGGGGATGACGCGTGAAGTGATCGCGAACTATCACGCCGATCCGGCACGGATCTACATCGCCGGCCTGTCTGCCGGGGGCACCATGGCCGTCACGATGGGCACCCTCTATCCGGAACTCTATGCCGCGATCGGCACGCACTCCGGCGTCCCCTATGCGGCAGCCAGTGACTTGCCGTCGGCCTTGGGTGTCATGCAAAGCGCGGGCGCACCGACCGCGACCCCAGCGGGAGCGGGAACGCCGATCATCGTGTTCCACGGCGACCGCGACCAAACCGTCCATCCGCGCAATAGCGATCACATCATGAGCCAGTGCGTACCGCCACGAACGCGTGCACAGACGCAGACGCGGCAGGCCGAGGGGGCTGAGCGTACCTATACGCAGACGATTCACCAGGGACCCGACGGCGCAGTGGTCGCGGAGCACTGGCTGGTCCATGGCGCTGGTCATGCCTGGTTCGGCGGCGACCGGCGCGGCAGTTTCACCGATGGCACCGGACCCGATGCATCACGTGAAATGATGCGTTTCTTCGCGGCACATGCGCAGCCCAAGGCGGCGCTTGCCACGGCCCGGAATGAATCCGAACAGGGTTAGGAACCGTTCACCACCATTCGGGAACGCCTGCGTCTCGGTCGTTGTTCAATTTATCGGAGTCTCCATGAACCAACCGCTGGTACTCGCGTCCACCTCACCCTTTCGGCACGCCCTGCTGACGCGGCTGGGCCTGCCCTTCATGACCGACTCACCGCAGGTCGATGAAACCCGACGGCCAAACGAGCCGCCGCAGGTCATGGTCTTGCGCCTGGCGGAGGCCAAGGCGAACGCCGCGGCCCTGCGTCACCCGGACGCCATCATCATCGGCGCCGATCAGGTTGCCTGTATCGACGATCTGGTGCTCGGTAAGCCGGGCAACCGCGAACAGGCGATCACCCAACTGGAACGAGCCTCCGGACGCACCCTGGTCTTCCAGACCGGACTCTGTCTGCTTAACGCCATCACCGGGCGCACCCAAACCCTGGTGGAACCCTTCCATGTGCACTTCCGCCCGCTCACGCGCCGCCGCATCGAGGCCTACCTCGATCGCGAACAGCCCTATGACTGCGCCGGGAGCTTCAAGTCCGAGGGACTGGGCATTGCGCTCTTCGCCCGCCTGGAGGGCGACGACCCCAGCGCACTCATCGGTCTGCCCTTGATCCGCCTGATCACCCTGCTGGAGTCCGAGGGGCTGGACCCCTTGGGGGGTAACGAGTCAACAACAAGTTAAACACGAACACAGTCGTTGTCGTTGTCGTAATCGTAGCGCCGCGGACCCTCTCGCACCGCGAGGCTTCACTGTCCGAGTCCGGTTTCGGCTGACAACACACGCGTACCCCGAAGTGGTCTCATGGATTGCTTCCAAGACGCTGATCAGCGAAGATTTCACCCTGCGTCATTCCGGCGCACGATCAGCGATCTAAGGCTCGGGGGGGAGTACGGACCATGGCTGCGGCTTCATCGAACACCATCTCGCCACGCGCGTGGCGTCGGCACTGGCTAGCTTATGCGGTTGGGGGCCTGACGCTGACCGCCATCCTGGCCTTGGGAGGCTGCGGCGGGGGCGAGAATCAGCGCGACGACACCGGCGGATACGAGCCCCCGGCAAGCGGTTACCGCACCTCGGGTGAATTTCCGGTCCCGTCGGAAATTGAGCCCAACGTGGACTTCTGGCGCCATGTTTACGGCATCTGGAGCCGCAATCAGGTCGCCTTCCACGACGACGAGCACATGGGCGTGATCTACGAAGTGGTGCGTCTGCCGGAAGCGGGCAGTGACGGCTACACCGAATCGCAGAAGGGCTTTGTCCGCTCCCGCCAGCAGTACCACGAGGACCGGGTGCGTGACCTGGAGCGGCGGGTGACCACGAATCAGCCGCTGAGCGCCCAGGATAAGGAACTTCTAGCCAAATTCGAACGCGCCGGCGGCACCCGGGCACTCTATGGAGCCGCTGAGCGGGTGCGCAGCCAACGCGGCCTGCGCGAGCGTTTCCGCCGCGGCATGGAAATCAGTGGACGCTACGAAAAGTCCTTCCGCGAGATCATGCGCTCCGCCGGCCTGCCGGAGGATCTGGCCTACCTGCCCCATGTCGAGTCGTCCTACCAAACCAACGCCCGTTCCAGCGCGGGTGCCGCCGGGGTCTGGCAGTTCATGCCGGCGACCGGACGTGTTTACATGAAGGTCAACAACGTGGTGGATGACCGCTACGACCCGATCATCTCCGCCCAGGGGGCGGCTCGCTACCTCTCCGAGGCCCACAACCGCCTGGGTAGCTGGCCGCTGGCGGTCACCAGCTACAACCACGGTCAAGGCGGCATGGCGAATGCCAAGGCCCAGCACGGCTACAATTTCGGGCACGTCGTCCGCCACTATAAGGGTAAGTATTTCAAGTTCGCCTCCCGGAACTACTATGCCGAGTTCCTGGCGGCCCGCGAAGTGGCCGGTAACCCGAGCCGCTACTTCCCCGAGGGCGTGGCCTACGAAAAGCCCTGGTCCAGCGACCGACTGGTGCTGCGCGACAGCATGCCGGCGGACCACGTGGCGCGGCATTACGGAGTCTCTACCGCCAGCCTCGCCGGCCTGAACCTGCATTGGCGGGAACCCGCCCGTGACGGACGCGCCAACCTGCCCGCGGGCACCACGGTGTGGCTGCCCGGCGGCAGCATGAGTCGGGTCGCGAGCCAGCCGCCGTCCTATTCCGGATCGGCGCTGGCGTCACGCACCGCGCCGCCGCCGACCAAGACCGCGGCGACCGCCATGGCCTTCCAGGCGGTGAGCGCCAAGCCGATCGCGACGGTCGCGTTCCGCGAAAGTGCACGGATCGAATCCGAGGACGAACCGCGAATCGCCAAGGCTGAACCCAGGACGGCAATGATGGCACAGCCGGCTCCCAGGCCCCACTCCAAGGTCGCCAAGACTGCGCCCAAGTCCCTACCGGTCAAAGAAATCCAGGCCAGTCCGCCGCCCAAGGCCGCGAAGGCTGAGACCAAGACCGCAAAGACCGATGGAAACAAGGCGAAAGCCGCGACCAAAACAGCCAAGGCAGAGGCGAAGCCAACGAAGACCGAGCCCAAGGTCGCCAAGGCGGCGGCCAAGACCACCAAAGAGGCGCAAACATCCAAGTCCGGGGGCACGCCGGCCAAGGCGGAGCCGAAGACCGCGCAGGCAGACAAGTCAGCCAAGACCAAGGTGCACGTCGTCAAACCCCAGGAGACCCTGTTCCGGGTCGCCAGCGGCAACGGACTCTCGGTCGCAGAACTGCGTAAGCTGAACAAGATGGGACCCAACGACAACAGCATCCGCCCGGGACAGAAGCTCAAGGTCGGCAGTTGATCCAGACCCCCGGCCGCCGGAACGGCTGCTGAGCCGTTCCCCGCCGCGCGTGCGCGTGGTGCGCTCGCGGCGACCAGCGAGGCACTGCCATGGCACACGCAACTGAGGCAACCGTCCCGCGCCTGGACGAGACGTCCTATCGGGACTACCGTCTGGTACCGGTTTACCGGCATACTACAGCCGTCCAGCGCGCCGCGGCCATCGCCTTCTGGTTCAAGCACAGGGCGCTGACCGAGTCCTGCCTGGCCGAACGCCGCAGCCATGAACTAGTCTACCTGGCATTGGCCGAGGACGAACGGATTGCCGGACTCACCTCGGTCAGTCTGGGTCGGCGCGGGACTGACCGACGTAGTATCTATGATCTGCGCATCTTCATCGCGCCCGATGATCGGGTCGCCTATCTGATGCGCGAACTCACCAATCGCACCCGTGATCTACTGCGCGAAGACAGCCGCACCACCCCGGCGAGCGGGATGCGACTGGTCGCCGACAACCCAAAGCTGCATCGACCCGGTCTGCGCCGCTATCTTGAACGCCAAGGCTACTGCCCGCGGGGCCGCAACCGCCATGGCATTGACCAGTGGTTCGCCGCCTTCGATCCAGATCCTCCTCCCACCGACTCCGACCAAGGACCCCCCCATGAAGCCCATGCCGCTGCAACTGCGCAAAGACCAGGAGCGCCGTCTACTCGCCGGACATTGCTGGATCTACAGCAACGAGGTGGACACCGCGGCCACCCCCTTGAAGGATCTGGCGCCCGGTCAGGCGGTGGAGGTCCGCAGCGACCATGACCGCTGGATCGGCCACGGCTATGTCAATCCACACTCGCTGATCTGCGCCCGGCTGGTCAGCCGGGACCATGCGCGTCCGCTGAGCCCGGCACTCTGGGTCGCGCGGCTCCACAACGCCCTGGCGCTGCGCGAACGGCTCTACCGACGCCCCTTCTATCGCCTGGTCTTCGGCGAAAGCGACGGCCTGCCGGGGCTGATTGTCGACCGCTACGGCGACCTGCTCTGTGTCCAACTCACCACGGCCGGGATGGAGCGGGTCCGCGGCGAGATCCTCGCCGCCCTGGAACAGGTGCTGCGGCCCAGCACCATTCTGCTGCGCAACGACACGCCGATGCGCGAACTGGAGGGCCTGACCCAGGGGGTCGAAGCCGTTCTGGGCGATCCGGCGGACGACCTGATCCTCACCGAACAGGAAATCGATTTCCAGGTCGCCCCGCGGAGCGGCCAAAAGACGGGCTGGTTTTTCGATCAGGCGGAAAATCGCGCCCGCCTGGCCCGGTTTGGCGTTGGCGCGCGGGTCCTTGATGTCTGCTGTTACACCGGGGCCTGGGGACTGCGCGCGGCGGCCCTTGGCGCGGACGAGGTCACCTGCGTCGACAGCTCACTGAACGCCCTGGAGCGGGTCGCGGCCAACGCCGAGCGCAATCATCTGGGCGAGCGGGTTCACCCCGTCCAGGGCGACGCCTTCGAGGTCCTGCGCGGACTGCGCGACGACGGGCGGCTGTTCGATACGGTCATCCTGGACCCCCCAGCCTTCATCAAGCGCCGTAAGGACGAGAAGGAAGGTCTTCAGGCCTATGCCAGGCTCAACCGGCTCGGCATCGAACTCCTGGCGCCGGGCGGGCTCCTGGTCACCTCCTCCTGTTCCTTCCACATGGATCGTGACACCTTCCTGCGTACCGTCGGACAGGCCGGTCGGCGGGCCGGACGCTTCCTGCAACTGCTGGAGACCGGTCAGCAAGGACCCGATCACCCGGTGCATCCGGCAATCCCGGAGACCGCCTATCTCAAGACCCTGTTTCTGCGCGTGCTGCCGGGCATCTAAACCGCGCCCAGCGCGGTACGCGATGTTTTTGGATGGGATCGGCTCCGGCAGATTCGACGATTGCTGGAGCTGGCGCGGTTTACAACGCGACATTGTTTCCAACCAGCCGGTTAGCTAGAATTCCGTTAGTCGTTTCTAGTTCAGGTGCGCCCTGACACACCCTTCAGGATCCAAACCATGCCTGATCGCTTAGCCCAGAACGCTCGCTTGCCGTCCGTGGGCCGCGCCGCGCCGATCGGAAACCGCAGGCTCGGCCGCGCGCTCGCCGCGACCCTTGCCATGATCGTTGCCCTATTGTTCGTTGGTTGCGGCGGGGAAACCACGAGCCAGGCCAACTATGCCGATCGCGTGGTGGTCAAGAAGTCCGAACGCAAGATGCAATTACTCAATCGCGGCAAGGTGCTGCGTGAATACCGCATCGCCCTCGGCGATAATCCGCGGGGTCACAAGATGCGTGAAGGCGACGAAAGCACACCGGTCGGCGATTACCTGCTGGATTGGCGCAACCCACGGAGCAATTACTACAAATCGATCCACGTGTCTTACCCCAACGAGCGGGATCGTGCACTTGCCAAGCTGCTTGGCGTGGACCCGGGCGGCATGATCATGGTGCACGGAATGCCCAATCACATCCGCTCCGAAACGGTCAGGGCGGAGTACCGCAGACGCGACTGGACCAATGGCTGCATCGCCGTCCAGGACCACGAGATGGACGAGATCTGGCGGTTGGTGCGCGACGGCACGCCCATCCGCATTCAGGAATAGACGGGCCGTCTCTCTTGAGCGAATAATCCGGCCCCACTTGGATAGGGGGATTTGGGGACAGGATGCTTAAACCAAGTTTAACATCCGATTATTTGTCTCTTGATA
Organism: uncultured Lamprocystis sp.; assembly: GCF_903933125.1. Taxonomy (GTDB): domain Bacteria; phylum Pseudomonadota; class Gammaproteobacteria; order Chromatiales; family Chromatiaceae; genus Thiodictyon. The sequence continues at coordinate 18,819 of NZ_CAIZIZ010000325.1, forward strand.
TCATTAGCTTATAGCGGAAAAAATCGGTCAGTGGCACTACAGCCGTGAAATTTTGTGAAGCGGGACGATTCAGACAATCATTTTTCACCTCCGCCATGGCCCACAGCGCCACCGACTCCACGCCCAAGCGGCGCGGGCGGCCGAGGAGCAGCCCGAAGCCAAATACGCGGCGCACGCAGTTGGGGCCTGCCCGGATTCTGATCGCTTCAACAGGGTGTCTCTGCGCTGATCGTGGCCCAAGGCTTGACCGTTATGGCGACCGCCGCCCATGCCCGACTGCGTCTTAAGCCCGTCGGCTGGGAGCCATGTGTCCCAGCCGACGGCGCGGGCTCAGGCCAGGAATAGCGCTATCGTTACCTCACCGCTCTTATGGGCGGAAATTGCTGTAGGCGCCGCCAGCGCGGTCATAGGTGTTCAACAGATCATCCTGCACGATCCACGCGACACCGTTGTCGGCTATCCCTCGCTACGGCTTGAAGTTGCTGTAGGGCCCGCCCACACGGTCGTAGGTGTTGCCGAAGTCGTCCTGCGTGATGTGCGCGATGCCGTTGTCCGGCGTGAGGACCAGGTCCCGTTCGAGCACCGGCGCCCGGAACTTCCAGCCTGGGGGAAGCGTCAGGCGGCTGCCGAGTGTCGGGAGCTCGTCGAACTTCTGATCTGGATGGGTGATGAGGCTGAAGGACTTCATGGCCCACGAGTTGCCCTCCGGATCATCCAGGATGAATACCTGCTTGCCCTTGTCGAAGCCGAACTTGGTGTGGCGCCCAACCGTGATGTTCTTGTAGTCGCCGCCTCCCGGTTTGAGACTGAGACCCTTCAGGTCCAACCAGTTCACCCAGCGCGCTTTCATGCCGCCAAAGTCCAACTCCTTGCCCATCTCGACCTCGATCCAGTCAAGTGTCCACATGCGGGGACCGTTCTTGAACGAGGCAAGCACGTGATACTGGTCCTTGAGCTCATTGACGTCGACCTTGTCCAGCAGCGCGGCGGGACATGAATCCCCGGTGGTGGCGCCGCCGTTGAGACCGTAGGTGTTGTAGACGTTCGCAGTGAGATCCTTGGTGATCGCATTCCCGCCGATGAGGAACATCTCGGTGTAGCGGTGACCACGCGTGTCCTTGAAGGTGAACGGCTTCGCGTCAGCGCCATCGTTCGGCAAGGTCACGACCAGCCGGGGATACAGGACGATGGCGGCGACGACGATGAGGGCGACGACGATGCCGAGCGCCCACTGGATGTTCTTGCTCATGTTCATGGTTCTCCACCTGTTAAAAAGCCATTGCGAAAGAGTCCGATCTTGCCTTCATCACGCTCTTGCTTCGACCTGCCGGTCGCGAGGGCCGCCGCCGTTGCGACGCCGATGGCGCCTATGGCACGTAGTTGCAGGCCGCGTCGTAGCCGCACCCCTGGTAGGTGTTGTTGAACTCATCCTGCGTCACCCAGGCCAGGTGGTTCGGCGCCGGCGGCTGGACGGTCAGTTCGCGGTCGAGCACCTTGGTGCGGAACTTCCAGCCCGGCGGCAGTTGCTTGAACTGGCTGCCCAGGTCCTTGAGGTTGGCCGCTGTCTCGCCTTTGTTCGTGAAGTTGGTCCAGGACTGCATGACCAGCACCTTGCCGTCGGGCAGGTCGAGCAGATAGACCCGGGTCCCCTTCTTGAACAGGTACTTGTTGTTGCGACTGATCTGGCCGGGGTGGTAGTGGCCGGCGCCGACCGCCTTCTTCATCACTTCCACCGGCACGACACCCATATAGGCCATCTTGACCGGCCCGAACTGCTTTTCCTCGCCGACCTCGTAGACCCAGAATTCGTCCCAGGTCCAGTAACGGGTGGGGTTGAGCCAGGCGTCTCTAGCGCCGTTGTCCTTGATGATCTGCGCCTTGTCCTTCTCGATCTGGGCGAACTGTTCAGGCGTGCAGTGGTCGATGCCGGTCGGGTTGTAGAAGTCCGCGACCGCGTTCTCCATGGAGGTCCCGTAGAACAGCCCCACCTCGCAGAACTGGTAGTTGGGCCCGGTCGCGTGGAGCTGTTTGCCGGGGATGAGGTGCTGCTTCTGTTGCGCGGCCATGTTCTGCTCGGCGGTGGCGCAGGCGCCGATGAAAGCGGCAGCCGATACGGCGGCCAGTACGGCCAGGCGGCGAGCTGTCTTTCCGACATGTTTCATTGGCATCTTCTCTGCTGTTGAATGTTGCGTCAGCACCTTGGTGCATCGGCTTGGAACCTGGGCGCCCGGGACGCGGTGGCTTCACTGCACCTTCTTCACCGGCGGCAACTGGTAGCTGCCGTCGAGCATCGCTTCCTGCGGCCAGAAGTCGCGCACCGTGAGGTTAAACGGGCCGCTCCCCGGCGCCGGCAGCCAGTTGGCTTCCTGGTCGGCGCCCGGCGAGGCGGACTGGATGTAGATGTCGAGCGACCCGTCGGCGTTGCGCTTGAGCGGCATCCAGGACGCGAGGTTGTAACGCTTGATCAAGTTGGGCACGTAGTAGCCGGCAGGGTCGTACATCGACACCGACCAGCCGACGTGCGTCGGTGGCGTCCGCCCCGGCTCGAAGTGCAGCAGATAGCGGTTGGCGGCGTCCAGCGGCTTGCCGTCGCCATCGTCGAACGCGGTCGGGTACGAGATGTCCACCGGCTGGATGCCGCCCAGGCCGATCAGCGCGATGCCGGCCCGCGTCTCGTAGTCGGTGCCATAACTGGCAAAGTCCTTCGGGATGACGATCCAGCCGTTGACGGTCTTGAGCTTCTTGACGCCCTTTTGCAGCAAACCGAAGGCGTCCATTGCACGCTGCAGGCCCTTCGCGGTGTCGGGATCGACCTTCGCGATGTCGAAGTCCTGGCCGGGCACGATGCCCAGCGTCTTGAGTTTCGCGACCATGGGGGCATCGGCGGGCGCTGGCGGGTTGTCCTTCATCAGCCGCGCCATACGCCCGAAGAAGGCGCCGGCGTCCATCTTCTGCACCAGCACGGTGGGCGGTGTCTTGGTGTCGGCGCCTGACGCCACCGGCACCGCGGCGGGCGGCCGGTAGGGCTTGCCCCAGGCCGAGAGCGGCGTCAGCTTGTATTGCCTTTGCAGTGCGTTGACCACGGCGTAGTCCTTGGGTCCGTTGGCCTGCATCTGGCCGTTGACCCACACGAAGCGCGTCGGCGAGCGGTAGACCTGCTTGAGATTGGCCGGCGGGGTGCCCTGCCAGCGCGGGCCGGCGATCAGGAAGCTCTGCGCGGTGGTGCCGGTGGTGCGCGGGCCGATCGATGCGAAGACGTTGCTCCACAGGTCGAACAACGCGATCACATAGTAGCGCCCGCCGGTGTCGGGCACCGAGAGCACCAGCGGCTCAGCGTCGAGGTCGGCCCAGGAGCAGGCGAACAGCGTGTCCAGGCCGGTGCGCGGCACGGCGCGAAACGATGCGTCCGGGTACTGCGTCATGACCGAGAACTGGTTCACCGGCGCGGTGAATTCGCCGGCGTTCGGCGCCGCGGTGGCGGCCTCCTTGGTGAGGTCCATCACGACGAGCGGGAAGCCGTAGACATAGGCCTGCACGCCGTAGAGCCAGTCCTCGCCCTCCTTGACCAGTCCGCAGCCGGCGGCAGCGGCGAGTAATGTCGCGCCGGCAAGCGCCAGCGCCGGGCGCCGCCGGCGTGGCGCGAGTACGTTCGAGCGAGCGACCATCTAGGGCACTCTCGTGACCGGCGGCGGCGTCCAGGTGCCGTCGAGGATCGATGGCGCCGATTGCTTCGGCGCATAGATACGCATCACGAGTTGGAACTTGCCCTTGGGCGCCGGCAGCCAGTTGGCCTCTTTGTCCTTACCCGGCGACTCGGCTTGCAGGTAGAACTCGACCGATCCGTCCGCGTTGGCGACGAGCCTGTCGCGCTGCGCCAGATCGTAGCGGTCGATCGCGTTCGGCACGAAGAAGAAGTCGCCGTCGTACATCGTGAGCGACCAGAACGCGTCGGCCGGCGGCAACTTGCCCTTCTCAAACCGGACCATGTACTTGTGCCTCTCGCCGTCGTATTCGTCGCCGCTTGCGTCCTTCTGCGACAGCGGATAGACGGCGTCACCGGGGCGGTTCCAGCCGGGGCCGAGCAGGTTGGCCATGCCCCGAGTCAGATAGTCGGTGCCAAAGTTGCCGACACCCTTGGTGAAGTAGAGCCAGCCGTTGGTGGTCTTCTGCTCCTTAAGGTGCAGGCCCATCTCCAGCAGGGCGAGCTTGGGGACCATCCGGATCGCCTCCCGGTCCAGGAACCCGAGCTTCTCCGGGTCGAATGCCTGGCCCGGGACCAGGCCGATCCTGGCCATGCGCTCCACCATGGGCGCGTCCTGTACCGTCGGTGGATTGGTCTTCATCAGCTCGGCGAGGCGTTTGAAGTAGTCGTCGATGTCCAGCGCATTGACCTGTTTACGCACCGCGGTCTTCATGTCGAACCCCCGGTCCACATTGCCCGGCGGCGGCGTGTAAGGCTTGCCGTAGGCGCTCAAGGGGACGACCGCGAACTGGTCCTGCAGGGCATGGACGGCCTGGTAGTCCTCCGGGGTGCCGGTGCTGTAGATGCGTCCGAGGAGCCACACCAGGCCGGTGGGCGACTTTACCTGCGTCGCCCCCTTGGGCAAGGGCCCCGACCAGCCCGGACCCGTAATGGCGTAGGTCTGCGCTTCGCCGCCCGTGGTGTAGGTGCCGGCCACCGCGATGACCTCCGACCAGCCGTCGAGCAGGGGCGCGATGTAGTACCGATCCCCCATGTCCGGGATGCTGAGGATCGCGGGCTCCGCGGAGACGTCGAGCCAAGCCTCCGTATACAGGGTGTCGGCGTTAGGTGCGGCGCAGCAGTGGTTGTCTACCGCCGGGTAGCTGCGCATCCGGATCATCTGCCCCATGGGGGCGTGCTCGGCATCCGGTTCGGCCACATTGGTCTGCTGCCGGTAACTTCTCAATAAGTCACGGCAAGCCCACGGGCTACCCTTGGAGAAACATAGACTTGCGGAGCCGCATCGGCTGTTTGCCGCGGGTTATTGAGAAGTTACTGCTGCCGGCGCGCCATGTCGAAGGTCACCAGGGGATAGCCGAAGATATAGGCGTCGGTGGCGATCTTGATCGCCTCCACCGCGCCCAGCCGCCCGGTCTCGGCCGCGCCGGCGGCGAGCGATAACGCCGCCAAGACCCCGCAGCACAGTGCGGCGGCTAAGCGCTTGATCGATATCATCATGGTTTTCATTCGGTGTCCTGCGACAGGGCGGCCGCAGCAGCGCTAGCGGCCGCGGTTGCCGACGGCACCCGGCTGGTTGATGCCGGGATCCCGGTGAACATTACCGGCCGCGCCGGGTTGGTTGATACCGGGGTCTCTGCCCGCTTCAGGATGAACATTTCCAGCCGCCCCGGGCTGGTTGATGCCGGGGTCGCGGTGTACGTTGCCGGCCGCGCCCGGCTGATTGACGCCGGGGTCGCGGTCGGCACCGACGGGGCCGTGGTTTCCGACTTCGCCCGGCTGATTGATGCCGCGGTCGCGTGCATGCAGCCCGGTGGAAACACTGGCCACCATGACCCCAAGGCACAGCGCGGCAGTCACGAGTTTGGTTGCTTTCATCGGCAGGCTCCTATGAGTGATTAAGAGACGTTCGCTTTACCACGGCGCCGAGCCACCCGGTCTGCGTCGCATTGGCGGCGAGCGGTCATGCCGCCAGCGCGGCGGCGCTGCGCTTGTACGCTTTCATCCGTGTCGCGACGCGCCATGGGTTTCCGAAAGCCTGCGCAGGCAGGGCAGTTGCCCCGCTCGGCGAGGCGGACTATTTCTTCAAGTCCTCGACCGCCTTCTGGTCTGCCGCCGCCTTGCCTTCCATGCCGCCCGCAACCGCGGCGGCGTCGACCGACTCCTGGGTCTTCAGCTTGGCGGCACGCTCATTGGCCGCGGTGGGGTCGGCTTTGGCCTTGGCCCGCGCCGCGGCGGCCTCTTGCGCCAGCTTGTCCGCCTGGCTTTGAAGGGTGTCAGCCTCCTTCTGTTCCGCGGCGGCGCCGGTGGTCACCGCGTCCGCCTTGGCGGCCGCCGCATCCTTTTCCTTGTAGGATTCCGCGGCAACGCTCCCGGCCAGGACGATCACAATGGCCGCAGTGGAGGTGACGATCAGATGTCTGAGATTCATTTGCGTGTTCTCCGATGTGTCAATGGTTGAGGGCGCCGCATTTCGGCGAGATACGACGAGATGCTAACTGAAGCCCATGGCTAGCAAGGTGAATGCGATTGGTCGGTTCATCAGTGACTCCTGCGTGCGGTTGAAGACCATTGCCTGACCAAGATGCGCCGGTGGGTCAACGCAAACCGACACCGCGTCCCCCGCGTCCGACACCATGGAAGCCGGGGCCGACGCCGCCCCCCACGCCGATCCAGTCAATGAACAGCGCGGTCGCCCCGCCTGACTTGGGCATGGGGCCTTCGATCAGCTTGTAGTTGTACACGATGTCATTGCCCTCGACGACCGGATGGCTGATCTCGACCACCGCCAGGGCGTTCTCTTTGCCCCCGGGCTCATAGACCGACAGCGTGGCGTTGGGCGGGTCGTTACTGAAGTTGTCCTTGCCGGCACTCGCCGTCCATTCCTCCAGATAGGCCGGCATGGCGATGTGTCCGGCGATGCGCACCGGGCGATCCGAGAAATAGACGGTCTGCTGGCCGACATTGACCAGACGCAGGGTCTTGTCGTCGGCCTTCAGATCGTCGGCGGTCTGCACGAACATCAGTTGCGGCTTGGGCTCCTGATGCTCTGCCGCACTGGCCAGAGGCAAACCGGTGGTGAGTGGGACGGCGGCCGTCAGCATCACTGCGGCAGCCAAGAATTTGCGTGTCGTCGTCATGTGTGAGCCTCTTTAAGCATGTGTGCGAGTCGAGTACCCAGGGGATCGGCCGGTCTCGTCAATTCGGGTCGAACCTGAACCTGGATCCGGGATAACCAAAGAAACACCTCACCAGCGGAATCCCAGGCCCAGGCCTGGACCACTGAAGGTGACATCGACGTCACCCTCGTCGAATTGGTACGAGAGGGCGCGCCAGGCGAGGGTGACTTCACCCCAGTCGAAGCGGTAACCCAGTCCCAGGATGGCCTGCCAGGTCCAGTTCGACGAGCCGGCCCCGATATCGGCGTAGAAGGGCATGAACCATCACTGGGGCTGGCGTCGGTGGCGGCAGCCCCGGCCATGGAACCCAGTGCGGCGAGCACCGCGGCCCCGGCCGCAAGCGGTTCGCGCAGGCGCAGGGCGAGTGGTCTGCGAGTGTGACTCATCTGTTTCCCCCCCCCCCCGTTCGCTTGGTTGTTCGGCAATGCCGCGATCGGTCCGTGACCACCGGCGGACCCCAGTGCTCATCCCCGGCGCTCACCTGCCGCGCCCCGGATTCTGGATGATTCGGCAGCCGGACCGATAGACATTTCGCGACATTCCTCCACTATCCCGCTGGGCTACTGGGGCTCGACGCCGGCGAATCCAGCAGGCGCGCCTCGCGTTGGGGAAAGGGGAAGCTCAACCCGGCCGCATACACCGCATCGTAAACGGCCGCCGCGAGATCGCTCTGCACCTGGTTTGCGGTGAAGTAGTCCGTCCAGGCCCGGAGCTCGAAGTTGATCGCACTGTCTGCATAGCCCTTGAACAGGCACCGGGGCGGCGGGTCTTGCAGGACCTGGGGATGGGCTCGCGCCACACCTTCGAGTAACCCGATCACCTCGGTCGGCGCCGCGCCGAAGCTCAGGCCCACCGGGAGATCCAGGCGCCGCTGCTGATCGCTCAAGGTCCAGTTGGTGACCTGCCCGGTGATCAGTTGGGCGTTGGGGATGATGACCTCCGACCCCTGCGCGGTGCGCACGATGCTGGCGCGGATGCCGATACGCCGCACCCGACCCTGCAAGTCCCCCACCTGGATCGCATCGCCGACATTGACCGGGCGCTCGAACAACAGGATCAGGCCGGAGACGAAGTTGTTGACCACGCTCTGCAGGCCAAAACCGATACCCACACCCAGGGCCCCCGCCAGCACGGTCACCTGGGTCAGGGTCACCCCCAACAGCCCAAGGGCCAGAAAGAAGGCGATGGCGAGGATCCCGTAATGGACGACGCTGGAGGCGGCATAGGACAGGCCGGCGGCAACCCCCACCCGTGGGTAGACCTCTTCCTGGAGCACGAAGCGGATCAGGGCCGACAACAGATAGGCCACCACCAGGGTGGCAACGAAGGCCAGGATGTCCCCGGCGGAGGTGCTGAAGCTGCCCAAGGCGTAGCGGGTACTGAGCAGCGTGTCGGCATGGGCCAGGGCGGGCTCCCACAGACCGAGGTAATTGAGGTAGCGGATCCACCAGCTCAGCACCGCCAGTCCGACAAGCAGTTGGTGCGCTCGCGCCTCGACCAGTGCCAGGTGGTGCTGCGCCATATGCAGGCACCGCAGGGGCCAGACACGCAGGGCATAGGCCGTCACCGCGGTCGCCACCGCGACCGCCGCATACAACCACAGGCCCTCGACGGCCCCCACCAGGATCGCCGGCGTCGTCAGGCGCGCCAGCCGCAGATAGCCCAGGAGACTGGCGAACGCGCCCAGCGCCAACCCCGCCAACAGCCCACCGGCCAGGACCCGCCGCAGCGGCGGTGTGCCCGGGCTGGCGGGCGCGTCCGTCGGCACTCGCCGTCGCTCGCGGGCGAGCCACCAAGCCAATAGGGTAACCCCGGCGACCGACTCCACGAACACGATGGCCTGGTCCAGGAGCGCCGGTATGCCACCGAAGGCGTGGCGCAAGGTATCCAGGGCGAACAGTGCTCCGACGGTATAAAGTGCCGGGGCCCAGCGGGGGCTGACCACCGGGCGGGCGATCAGGATGATCGGCACCAGCGCCAGGGCCAGGAACAGTTGCTTCACGCTCGCGGGCGTCGGGGCGGTGACCACCGTGGCGACCATCAAAGCGAGCAAGGCGGCGGCGGCGATGGGCCGATTCACGACCGGCGCGATCCGGGATACGTTACGACCGGCGGCGGCCCAATCGTCCACCTGGCCGCGCGCCGCCAGCAACGCGCCGAGGGCCACGATGAACAGACCGAGGTGCAGCGGCATCAGTTTGGACGGCTCCCGCAGGTACGCTCGCCAGTCCGTCCGATAGGCATCGACGACCTGGGACCAGCGGGTGGGCAGGGCCGCCCGTGCCTGGACCCACAGGCTGGGGCTCCACAGCGGCAGGTTATCGCGTGCCAGAACGCCCCCCACGGCGCCCTGTTGGAGCCTGGCGATCCTGGCCCTGGCCGTCTCGCAGCGCACCACCTCCAGGGCGATCCTGGCCTGAAGATCCAGTGTCTTGTCGCGCTGTGCCTGAACTCCTGGCAGGGCTGCGTCGATGGCGCCCAGAGTCGCCTGGACTTGTTGCAGGAGCGGCGCCGGGGCCTTCGTCATCTGACCCCCATCGCGGGTCAGCGCCCACCGCTGCTGGAGGGTGTCGAGCCGATCGCGCGACTGCTGGAGCCGGGTGACGCGGGCCGATACCAGGTCGAGCCAGGCGGTCAACTGGATCTGCTTGGCCCGCAACAGATCGTCCTGGGCCTGGAGCGTTTCGAGCGACGGGTGCTCGCCGAGCAGGGCCTCGGTGCGCTCCAAGGCGGTGCCAAGGTCCGCGCTGGCGGTGGTCAACGCCGCCTGGATGAGCTCCGCCTCGGGACTAGGCAGGGTGTGTTCCGCATCGATGCCGAGCAGGCGCGCCACCTCGGTGGCATTCGGGGCTATCTGCTCGATGGGAATTGCCGCGGGCGGGGCGTCCGCCGCCGGGACAAGGGTGCACCACAGGGTGAGGGCTGCGGCCAGCCAGGCGGCGGCTAAGACCGGCGAGCGGGAACTCCGGGGTCGGTGGCCCGGACATCGCAACCCCGCCAATCCTGCCCCTGACGCCCGCCAGGCCACCATCAATGCACGTAGACGCATCAGCCGTTACTCAGACGAGGGCATTGGCGGCGCGCCAGGCCAGCGGCGCGGTCCCGGACCAGCGCCGGAAGGCGCGGTTGAAGGCGCTGGGTTCAGTGTAGTCGAGTGCTGCTGCGATCTGCGCCACCGGCAGGCGGGTATCGCGCAGGAGCTGGCGCGCCATGTCGTAGCGCGTCACCGCGATCAACTCCTTGAAGCTGGTGCCCTGGTCCCGCAGGCGACGGTTCAGGGTGCGGGGATGGATAGAAAACAGCTTCGACACCTCCTCCAGGGAGGTCTCCGTTTGACCGGCACCGCCGACCAGCAGCCGGCGCAGCACGCGCCGCAATGGGTCGACGAAATCGCTACCGCCCTGTTCCGAAAGGGCGAGAATCTCCTGCATGGTCTGCTGATAGAGCACGGGGTCGGCGTCGTGCAGTGGGCGGTCGAGCCAAGCCGCGGCGAAGGCCACCGCGTTATGCTCGGCGCCAAACCTCAATCCGGTGCGGTAGAGGCGCTGGTAGGGCTCGCTATCGACGGGCCGCGGGCGGCACAGCCACACCTCGCTCGCCTGCCACCCTGGACCGGTCAGACCTTGCAAAATCCTGTAGATGATCGCCAAGGCGGCGTCATAGATTTGCTCGGTACCGGGGACCTCGGCCTGGTAGATCGTATAGCCCAACAGCGCCCGGTCGCCGCTGACCCACAGTGCGGGTACGGCTCCGCGGTCATGGATATGCAGAAACAGAATGATGTTGCGCAGGGCGGTGCCGAGATCGGGAGCATGGCGCGCAAGGTGCCCCAGGGCTCCCAGCACGGCCAGGTCTTGCCGCTCCCCGATCAGGAGTCCCAGATGAGGGCAACCGGTCCGGGTCGCGCACTGGGCAAGGAACCGGCCCCCGTCGGCAAAGGCGATGGTGTTCTCCGGGTCGGCGAAGAGGGCTGGGTCAAGCCGGGCCTCCGCGATCAACTGGCCCGGATCGTGGCCCATCTCCCTCAGCAACGCCGGTACCACGAGGAGCGGCGCCATGCGCACGCAACCCTCGTCCAAGAGGGCGAGATCGGCCAATGCGTGGCGACGGGCAGGGGATAGGCGCACCGTGGGATCGCTCCGGATGGCAAGTGGTAATTCCCTGTTCGTTTACCCTGTCTGTCGCGAAATGGCAAGGGCCCCGCGGATTGACATGCCATTGGTCAGCCAAGGGCTGGCGCTCAAGGCCGCGGTTCAGCGGCAGCGCGGTGTGTATCAATTGTCAGCCATAATCACCGCCCGCTCTAGTTCGCGGTCGCCGGATTTCTTTTAGCCGGTGGTGCCGACACGACTCTGGCGCCGACGTCCTTCAGCAATCGCTTGAACTCGGGCGAGTCCATGAGGATCGTTCCGGCCGCCGCGCGTAGGCGATCGACGGCCTCGGCGGGCAGCACAAACGACGTCGGCTGCTGATTCAGATAGTCCCGTTCCGCCTTGTCCTTCAGCATCGGGAACGACACGTCGATGGCGTAGATCTCGGCATCGGGAACGCGCAACGCAGCGGCGACCGCCGGGTTCTTGTTGGTCGCGAAGGCGGCCGAGTTGCGAATCCGACGTAACGTCTGCCACCTCGCCGCCGTGTCTCTCAGCAGTTTGATGGCCTCATAGGAGACGGCGTCGATCGGCGCGCCGGCGCGGCCTTGCGCAGAACGTCCGCGGTGCCGGGCAGGCTCTCGGACTGGTTCCAGTTGGTCGGCTGTCGAGCGCCTTGCCGTCGTACCCCAGGTGACCCGAACTCCGGCAGGACTGCCATCAGGTGCTCGCGCAGCGTCGCGATCATCCCGGTCACCATCCCCAGCGTTTCCTCCAATTCGATGACGTTGGCGAGACAGCGCAAGAAATTCCAACTCCCGGGCACCGCTGCGTGGGCCGCGTCCGCCGCCGCAGAGGCGATGGTCATCCGCCCCGTGTCGGCGTCCGGTACCAACTGCACCAGGGGATTCTTCTGGGTCGGACCCAGCCCGCCGGCAACCACCGGTGCCGGGAACCGCTTGCCTGGCCACCGTGGCGCACGCGCGCGACCGGTCCGACCACACTCCCGCCACCCGCCAGGGCGGCACAGTGCAACCCCTGGCCAGGGCAAACTCACCCCGCAACAGCCAACGCCAGCGCCCACCGGTGCTGACGCCGCCCGATGTCAGCCGGCAACAGGGTTATGCTTCAGGGCTGGGCACGCGGCGCGCACCTTGCGGAAGGCCTCCTGTTGTTGCTAGTCTGTCCGCTATGCCAGGTGAGGCGAGCGGGGCATGGAGCACGAGTGGGCGACTGGTCATCGCCTCGCTATGCTGATTGGAGTGAATGGCAATTGCCCACGCGGGGTGACGGCGGTCTGGGCGTCCCACTCGACATGCGCTCTACCCCCAAATGTATCGACGGCTATCGAGCCGGTGAAAGGATCCAGTTGGTGGTTTTACGCGCACCCTGTGGGTGAAGAATCAGGCGGAATTAGGGCGATTGCCGCCTTGCCCCCGACACCCTAATCGACGCTGGGCCTCCTGGCGATCATGCCACGGACTCGCCCCGCGGCTCCAGCCCGAAGGCATTGAGAACCCGGACACACAACTCCTGCGGGGTCCGCGCGATGACCTCGGCCGGAATGCCGTGCCGCGCGGTCAGCCGATCGAAATCCTCGAAGCCATAGGACACCATGAAGGGATACATGCCCGCACCCACGGCGGCCAGGTAATCCTTAGCCTCGTCGCCGCACGCATAGGCCCGGGCGGGATTGACGGCAAAGCGCGTGCGCAGGTCGCGGAACGCGGTGAGCTTCTCCTCGCTCAGCGGCAGATGCACAACAAAATCGAAACGGCCCGGATCGAACCCCTGACGGATAAACAGGCGCTCCAGGGTCAGCACGGGCTCGCGGGTGATGTTACGGGTGACGATCCCGATGCGCAGGTCCGGCTGTTGCGTGAGCTGCTGCATCAGATCCCTGATCCCGGCATAGAGCTCGGCCTGCTCGCGGTAGACGTCGGTCAGGGTGTCGATCAGCCGGGAGCGCTTGCGACCCGCGATCTGTTTGCGCAAATTGCGCGGAAACTCCTTGAGCCCCCCCAAATATTTGAACATGTTACGGCGTTTCTGGAAACGCACGAGCGGCCCGATGTCCATGCCGTGGAGGGCAAAGGTCTGGTCGATGGCGCTGAAGGCATCAATGGTGGTGCCGTCGGCGTCGAGGATCACCAGGCGGTCGTTGCTGTACATACTGGTCGGGTCCGGGGAGCAGGATATGCCGCCGCGTATTGTCCCCTTATGCCCGTCATCTTGTCACCGTTGAACCGAAAAAAGCTGTCGGCAGCCAGCTTTCCCCCGGACAGCCCCTTGTGTACGGGCGGGTTTGAAACCCGCCCCTACGTCCGGTTATCACGTCCGACGGCCATCCTAACCGCCCCCAGCCTCAGACACCGCCGCCAGCGCCTGGCGGGCGATGGCCAGTTCCTCGTTGGTGGGGATGACCAGGACCCGCACCCGGCTGTCCGCCGCGCTGATGGTCCGCTCGCCCCGTGCGGAGGACTGGTTGGCACCCTCGTCCAGTCGGATTCCCAGATTCTCCAGCCCCGTGCAGGAACGGCGGCGAATGTTCGCATCGTTTTCGCCGATGCCGCCGGTGAAGACGATGGCGTCCACCCGACCCAACTCGGCGTAGTAGGCGCCGATGTATTTCTTAATGCGCTGCGCGGTGATGCCGATGGCCAGTTCAGCAGCGTCATCACCATCGGCCGCCCGCCGTTGAATCTCACGCATGTCGTTGACTCCGCACAGCCCGAGGAGTCCGCTCTGGCGGTTCAGGAGATCGTCCAGCGCCGGTTCGTTCAACCCCAGTTGATCGGCGAGGTAGAACAAAATCGCGGGGTCGATATCCCCGCAGCGGGTTCCCATGACCAACCCCTCCAGCGGCGTCATCCCCATGGAGGTGTCGATGCTGCGCCCGGCACCAATGGCCGTGGCACTGGCCCCGTTACCCAAGTGCAAGGTGATCAGGTTGCACTGGTCGAAGGCCAACCCCAACACGGCGGCGGCGCGTTCCCCGACATAGTGATGGGAGGTGCCGTGAAACCCATAGCGCCGCACCCGGTAGCGCGTATACAGATATTCCGGGATGGCGTAGCGATAGGCGGTGCGCGGCATGGTTTGGTGGAACGCGGTATCAAAAACCGCCACCGAGGGCACCTGCGGAAAGAGCCGGCGCGCCACCAGGATCCCGTCAAGATTGGCGGGATTGTGTAGAGGCGCCAGCGCCGACATCTCGCGGATCGCCTCGACCACGGCGTCATCAACCACCGTCGGACGGTGAAAACGCTCGCCGCCATGCACCACCCGATGGCCGATAGCGGCCAACTCGGCCAAATCGGCCAGCACGCCGGCCGCCCGCAATCCGGCGATGATGTGGTCGATACCGTCCTGATGGCTGGGGATGGCGATGCCCTGCCTGCCGGTTTGCACAGGCCCATCCGGCGCTTGCCAAGTGTATTCGACCTCTCCTTCGGCCTCACCGATCCGGGAGACGACACCGGAGGCAATCACCTGCCAGCCCGAGCCCTCGAAGAGCTGAAATTTGATGGATGAACTACCGGAGTTCAGGACCAGAACCTTCATGTCGATTACCCTAAGCAACGCGTCAGAAATAAGTGAACCAACGGATACAATCGTTGTCGTTGTCGTAATCGGAGAACGATGCAATTCGTGATCATCGTTCCAGCCGGCCGCAGACGGTCCGCACCGCGGACGGTAACACCCTGATCTGTCAGGCCCGCTGTGCGGACCAACGGCCGCGCAGATCGCAAGGTGGCCGGGTTGATGACCAATGCCTCATAACCTCGATTACGACAACGACAACGACGGACGCAAATGCGCTTCCTAATGGACTCGTCTCGCTTATTCGTGAACGGTCCCTAGGGCGCGGTTGGCGGCTCAACCCGGCTCGCGCTGCACTTGGGCTTTCACTTGCACCAGAGCATCCGTCGTCACGCAAGCCGCTGATCGAGACCCGTCAGTCTGGGCCTGAATCGCGGTGATGGCGACGGTGTTGACGATATCGGTTACGGTGCAGCCGCGACTCAAATCGTTGACCGGCTTCTTGAGGCCCTGCAAAATCGGCCCGATCGCCACGGCCCCGGAGCTGCGCTGAACCGCCTTGTAGGTGTTGTTGCCGGTATTGAGATCCGGGAAAATCAGGACCGTCGCGTGCCCTGCGACCTTGCTCTCCGGCATCTTGGACGCGGCCACCCCGGGGTCCACCGCGGCGTCGTACTGGATCGGACCTTCGATCGCGATGTCCAGGCGCGACTCCCGAACGATGCGCACCGCCTCGCGCACCCGGTCCACGTCCTCGCCCTTACCGGAGGTTCCGCTTGAATACGACAGCATGGCAACCCGCGGTTCAACGCCGAAGGCGGCGGCCGTCTCCGCGGACGAAATGGCGATATTCGCGAGTTGTTCCGCGTTTGGGTTCGGATTGATTGCGCAGTCCCCGTACACCAGAACCCCGTTCGGCAGGCACATGAAGATGACGCTGGACACGAGTTTGGTGCCCGGCTTGGTCCGGATGGTCTCGAACGCGGGCCGGATGGTGTGCTGAGTCGTGTGGGTCGCCCCCGAGACCATGCCGTCGGCATCGCCCGCGTAGACCATCAGGGTGCCGAAATAGCTCACGTCCACCAGAGCATCGTTGGCCATCTCCTCGGAGATCCCCTTGTTCTTCCGCAGTTCGTAATAGATCCGGGCATAGCGCTCACGATCCGGGGAAACGGACGGATCGATGATCTCGATCCCTTCGAGCTTGAGACCGAGGTCGGTAACTCGCCGCCGAATCCGCTCCGGGTTGCCGAGCAGCGTCAAGTCAACCACCGAGCGGAGGGTCAGAATCTCCGCGGCACGCAGGATGCGCTCGTCGCCCCCCTCCGGCAGGACGATCCGGCGCCGGTCGGCCTTGGCCCGACGGATCAACTGATACTCGAACATCAATGGCGTAATCCGCCCGGACTGGCTCCCGCTGATCCGTGCGCGCAGGTCGTCCACGTCCACGTTGGACTCGAAGGCCCCCAGGGCCGTAGCGATCTTGCGCTCATCGCTGGGCATGATGGTCGCCTGGATACGGTTGACGTCCAGCACCGTGTCGAAGGTATCGGTCGGTACGCTCAGGATCGACAGCTTGGTACGCTCCAAGCCGGAGATCACGCGCTGCAGACTGGGCGCCGGGCGCAGACCGCCGGTCAGCAATAGCCCCGCAACCCGCGGACAGGAGATTGAAGCGTCGGCCGCCAGACACGCCAGGATGATGTCGGAGCGGTCACCGGGAGTGATGATCAGACAGCCGTCCTCGACATTATCCAGGAAGCCCGCCACCTCCATCGCGCCGACCTTGAAGGTGGCGACCGCCTGATTCAGGCTTTCACCCTCACCGCGCAGACACTCCGCCCCCAGGGCCTGGGCCACCTCACCCATGGTCGGCATCCCCAGGGCCGGGTCTTCCGGGATGATGTAAACATGCTCGTTCGCCAGCATCAGGGCGCGGATTCCCGCCTGCACCTCGGCCACGTGCTCCGGTGCGATCCCGTTGATGAAGCTGACGAGGAAGTCCCCGCCGCGATTGCGCATCGACGTGTGGGCCTGCTGCAGGGCGCGCAGGCACATATCCGGATTGCGCCGGAAGCCCTTGACTACCAGCACCAGGGCGCAGCCCAGATTGTTCGCCAGATCGGCGTTGAAGTCGAACCCGAGCGAAGGCACCTGCTCGTTGAAGTCAGTCCCGGCGCACACCACCAGGTCGCACGACTCCTTGAGCAAGGTGAATTTGTTGAGGATCAACTCCAGGAGATCATCGTAGCGGCCGGCCGCGACCAGTTGGCCCGCGGTCTGGGCGGTGCAGCCGTAGAGCATCTCCGGCGGGGATGGCAGGTTGTAACGGCCGCGGACCAGGTTGGTCAGGTTATCCTGCTCCACCCCCGCGGCGACCATCGGACGGAAAAACCCCAGGCGGAGATTCACCGTCGACAACATCTCCATGAATCCCAACACCACGGCCGACTTGCCACTGCCAAAACTGGCGCCGGCGATATAAACGCTTTGCATTGTTACACCTCAACAATAAGGAAGACGGCAACGCGGGGCGGACGGACCCTCGCGATGCTGCACTGCAACAATTGTCGCACGCGGACCCACCGGGCGACGAGCACTGTTCGCGTCCGCACGTTACAAAGACACGGCGGGTCCGCACGCTGTCAGGTTCCTGCGGACTTCAGCAACTCGAGCAATCGACAGGGGCGCTCCGCGACCTTGTTCATTGGATCACCGGAGACGAACAGGCTCACCGTCCCGTGAGCCGGAACCTGCATGTAGCCTTCGCACCGGATAGCCAGACAGACCCTTGGTGTCAGGGCGAGTATTAAACCTGCCCTTACGTCCGGTGATCACGTTCGACGGCTATAAACGTCAGGGGAGATCCTCACCATGCTGCCAAAGCTCGTGTTCGCTGAGATCGATATCGGCATTCCAGGAAACCGCGTACCCGCCCTGCTCGACCGCAACCCTCCCGAAGAGCGACTGATCTCTCAGTGGCGCAAACACCTCGTCATCGAGCAGAGGGGTGACGTCGTAGCGCTTGCGCCGCCCATCGGTGAAGGTCACGATCAAGCAATGGTTGGCCAGGGGCTCGACACTGACGATACGGGGCATACGCATCACATTGAGGGCTGTTTGCGCGCCTGAGTCTTCCACCGGATCTTCCACGGCCTGGGTCAGTGTGGCCCATTCAACGACCAGACTCTTCGCCCGGACGGGTAGGTGGCCGGCGATCATTTCCAGTGTCTCGACATCGAACAGGGCGTGGTCATCGCCGCAAATGACATGGAAATGGGGTGGCGAATGGTCGCCGGCGTACTGCTTGATCAGAATTCCATAGGGTCTGGCGATCTCTGGCATGTGCTCAAATCTCGTGTTACCGGGTCGGCGCGAGCCCTGCAGTGGTGGCCGCGACGCCAACTCGGATCGCACACAACGCTGAAGCGTCGGCGCTTGAAGGGGTCGTCTCGCGATTGGACCGGACATCGCGCTGTTTATTCGAGGTCACGGGCGTCCGTGACCAGCCGGAAGCTGCTGCCGCCCATCCGATCCTCAGGCAGGCCATCGAGGCGGAAATCGGCACGCGAAAAGCCCATGTTAACCCGCCAGGAGCCGCCGCGCAGAACTCGCGACTTATTCGGATCCGCGGTGACGATGCTGGGTTTGTCATACCGATTGCGACACCATTCCCAAGTGTTGCCGGCCAGGTCATAGACACCATGGGTGCTGCGGCCCGCGGGATACATGCCGACCGCGGTGGCACGGCCCACCCCGCCTTCATCGGTGTTCGCATGGTCCTCACGCCAATCCCTACCCCAGGGATAGATAAATCCGGGACGCGCGCCCTGCGCCGCCCATTGCCACTCCCACTCGTCCGGCAGGCGGATCTCATAACCCATGCGCGCACTGAGCCAGCGGCAAAAGGCCGTGGCCTCGAACCAGCAGACATAGGTGGCCGGATAGTTGCCGTGACGGCGCATGGCACCGCTCACCGGGGGGCTCTGACGCAGGTTTTCCCACCACCGGGGAGAGTCGAATCCGTCCTCGGCGTTCAGAAAGGTCTGAAATTGGCATTGAGTCACCGGATAGGCCGCGATCCGGAACGGCGCGACGGGGAAGAGTCCATGCCCCTCGATCCGTACCTCCCCCGCCGGAATCCGGCACCAACGGATGGACGGGAGGCCCGCCGCCACCCCGACCCCAGGCCGCGGATCACCGATCTGGGCGAGCCGCAAGCCGATTTCCTCGCGTTGGACCGGCTCTACTCGCGAGCACAACAGCTCACTGAGCAGCCACTCGGCCTCCGGGGTCAAAAACGCGGCAATGTCGAGGTTGCGCTCCAGGTCATCGAGCAGACCGGCCTCGGCCAGCAAGACACGGGATGATTCCAGGATCTCGTGGCGCCAGCGCAATTCCGGCGGGTAGCCGATCGCGGCCCAGGTACGCGCCTCCACGTCGATCAGCGCCTGGGTGGTCAGGGCCTCGCGACGGCGCTCGATCCAGTGGCGCAGGGCCGGCCACTCTTGCAACAGGGATTCGTGGACAAACTCGACCGTCCCGTGCTCACCTTCGCCGATCCGCACCAGTCGAGTGTCTTGCGCCGCCAGCGCCCGCACCAAGGCCGCGAGCTGCGGATTCTCGGCGAGTTGCCGCCATTCACCGCGCCGCCGGGCCACGGTGCCATCCTCGGTCACCGTCAGCAGCCGTGCGAAAAGACCGGGCAGGGCGCGCTGAGCCGCGGCTCCGGCGCGTTCGAGCGCGCGCTCCGCCCGCCTGGCGATCACGCTCTTGAGCCCATCCAGGCGTTGTTCCTCGTAGACGTCCAAGGCCATACGCCCGACCGATCGACTCTGGTCGTACAATTCCTTCAGGGTATCGGCCATCAGCGCCAGACCGCCGGACTGCGTGGTCACGTCGTGCAGGAGGCGCGTGACCAACGCGGGCTCGATCTGCATCGGCGCACCCAGTTCGACTTCGGTCAACGGCCCCAGGATCATCCGCTCCAGGGCTGGCCGGGTCGGCGGCGCCAGACAGTAAAGCCCGCCGCCATTGAGGATGCGCGTGAGGTCCGGCAGCGCGCAGCAGCGGTGCATCAGGTCCGCCCGCAGGGTACCGAGCACCCGCAGCCGCGGCAACTCGAGCGCATCGACCAGCATTTCGAGAAACTCCTCCGCCAGCTCAGGGTGAACCGTGGTGAAGAACTCTTCGAACTGGTCGATGATCAGCAGCCAGCAGGCCGCCGCGGGGCGCTCGGCCAGACAGCGCTCCAGCAGGTCGGACAGGGCTTCGGCGCCGTAACCCTTGAGCGCCGCCGCCTCGGTCGGCGCGTCGAAAGCGGGCGCCCCGGACTCGCGCGCCAGCCCATGCGTCAGCGCCAGGAAGGGATCGCCCCCTTTACCGGCCGGAAACATCATGCTGACTTGCCAGGCCCCGGCCTGAGGCACCCGCGGCAGGTCCCCGGCCGCGAGTCGCGCCCGCACGCCGGCCCGCACCAGGGACGACTTACCGCAGCCGAGCACCCCGGAGACCAGCGTCAACCGCGGACCCGCGGGGGCCGTCAGTCGGCGCAGGAGATCGCGAGTCTCGGCACGGCGACCGAAGAAAATCGGCGCCTGCCAGGCTTCCAGCGGCACCAGTCCCGGGTAGGGCTCCTGTTCCCAGCGTGATCGATGAGCGCCGCCTCCCGGCGCCGCGCGTTCGGCCGCGAGCGCAGCGGCAATCTCACTCAGGAGCCGCGACCCTCCCGCCCCGCCGGCCCCCAACTCGCGCAGGTTCTCCACCAGTGCGCCGGCTCCCACGCCGCCGCCCGCGGCAAGGATCAGATCGATCAGCAGGTCCGCCGCCGCCTCCGCAGTCGGCGGCACGCGCGCCGGGTCCGCGGGGGTGAGGTCCCAGATCAGATCGGCGAACAAGGCACGGCGGGCGTCGGCACCACGCCAGCGCGGCAGGCCGACGAGCAACTCGCGCAGGCTGTGGCGGATGTTGATGTGCATCGCAGCAGTTCCTTGGAACAGACAGGGCCGGAGAGAGCGCAGTGGCGGATAAGGACGCGCATCTTAGTCGTTTGTCACCCTCGCTGTCCGCGCCGGGCGGACCAAGCCGCCGAAAGTCCCGATGAAGGTCGGCAAACACTTGTATCGATTACGGGAGTCGCGCTATCTTTCGCAGCTTCGCCTATCTGTCAAGGCGGTTTCCGCGATCAGGAACCGCCTTTTCGTTTTTCAGGACGCCGCCCGCCGGGTGTCCCAGCGCCGATGAGGCAGGGCCTGCGCCATGAGCGAACCCTTGATGATGACCTACCAACGCCTGCCGGTGACCTTCGATCACGGCGCCGGCGTCTGGCTATGGGATGAGAACGGTAAGCGTTACCTGGACGCCTTGGCCGGCATAGCCGTGTGCGGACTCGGCCACGCCCATCCGGCGGTGCGCGACGCCTTATGCGAGCAGGCCGGGCGCCTGGTGCACACCTCCAACATCTATCGCATCGCGGAGCAGGAGCGCCTGGGTGCAATGCTCACCGCCTTGTCCGGAATGGATCGGGTGTTCTTCGGCAACTCCGGTGCCGAGGCCAACGAGGCGGCGATCAAGCTGGCGCGCCTGCATGCCCATCACCGCGGCATCGAGAATCCCGCCATCCTGGTCATGGAGAACAGCTTCCACGGCCGCACCTTGGCGACCCTGAGTGCGACCGGCAACCGCAAGGTGCAGGCCGGCTTCGAACCGCTGGTACAAGGGTTCGTCCGCGTGCCTTACGACGACCTGGCCGCGGTGGAAACCGCCGCCGCCAACCGTAAGAATATCGTCGCCATCCTGGTCGAACCGATCCAGGGTGAGGGCGGCATCAATATCCCCGCGGACGGCTATCTGCCTGGCCTGCGCGCCATCTGTGACCGTGAGGGCTGGCTCCTGATCTGCGACGAGATCCAGACCGGGATCGGCCGCACCGGCCGGATGTTCGGCTTCCAGCACACCGGCATCATCCCGGACGTCATCACCCTGGCCAAAGGCCTCGGCAACGGCATGCCGATCGGCGCCTGTGTCGCCCGCGGCGCGGCGGCCGAGGTCTTCGCGCCCGGTTCCCACGGCTCCACCTTCGGCGGTAACCCGCTGGCCTGCCGGGTCGCCAGGGCGGTTCTGGAAACCATCGCCGCCGCGGATCTGGTGGCCCATGCCGCCGCGCGCGGTGCCGCGCTGCTCAGCGCCTTGCGTGAGGCACTGGCCGGGATCCATGGCGTCGTCGCCCTGCGCGGACGCGGACTGATGCTCGGCATCGAACTCGACCGGCCCTGCGGCGCCCTGGTTGGTCTGGCCCTGGAAGAGGGCCTGCTGATCAACGTCACCGCGGAACGGGTGGTCCGACTCCTGCCTCCCCTGATTCTCGACGAGCCGGAGGCCGCCCACTTGGTCACGGGTTTGAGTGCCCTGATTAAGCGTTTTCTTGGGGCCCACTAGGGGCTCGAACCGGTGTCGCGCACCCATGGCGCGCACCCGATCCCATGCGGAGAATGGATCACCGATGCCAGCTACCCCGACCGCCTGTCGGCACCTCCTGTCCCTGTTCGACCTGAGCCCCGAGGAAGCGCGCACCCTGCTCGCCCGCGGTACCGAATTGAAGGCCATGCGGCGCCGTGGCGAAGACTATCGCCCGCTGCGAGACCGGACCCTCGCGATGATCTTCGAAAAATCATCGACCCGCACCCGCGTCTCGTTCGAGGCGGGAATGGCTCAATTCGGCGGCCATGCCATCTTCCTCTCGCCGCGCGACACCCAACTCGGCCGCGGCGAGCCCATTGAGGACGCCGCGCGGGTCATCTCACGCATGGTCGATGCGGTCATGATCCGCACCTTCGACCAGGAAACAGTCGAGTGTTTTGCGGCCCATTCCGTGGTCCCGGTCATCAACGGCCTGACCAACCGCCTGCACCCCTGCCAATTACTCGCCGACATGCAGACCTACTTCGAGCACCGCGGCGATATCCGCGGTCGCCAGGTGACCTGGATCGGCGACGGCAACAACATGTGCCAGTCCTACATGGAAGCGGCGCGGCTGTTCGATTTCTCCTTGCGCATCGGCTGCCCCGCGGGTTTCGAACCGGAGGCCCAACTGCTGAGCGCGGGCGCCGACCGCTTCACGGTGGTGCACGACCCGCTGGAGGCCGCCCGCGGTGCCGACCTGATCGCCACCGACGTCTGGGCCAGCATGCACCAGGAGGGCGAACTGGAGAACCGCCTGGACCTGTTCTCCCCCTTCCAGGTCACCGACGCGGTGATGGCAGCCGCGGCGCCGGACGCGCTCTTCATGCACTGTCTGCCCGCCCATCGGGGTGAAGAAGTCGCCGCCTCGGTCATCGACGGACCCCAATCCGTGGTCTGGGACGAAGCCGAAAACCGGCTGCATGTGCAGAAGGCGCTGCTGGAGTTCCTGCTCGTGCCGGGGCACTGAGTCCAACCGGATCGAACCGGATCGAACCGGATTCAACCCGCGAATACAACATCGCTCGCGCACCGAGAACGCCCAGTGAGACTACCCGCGCCATTCGTGCTGTGCCTTTACGCAGCACTCTTGACCCCGCTCCCGGCCCAGGCGGAGACCCGTTATGTCACGGACCAAATTGAAAGCACGCTACGCACCGGCGAGAGCACCCGCTTCAAAATCCTGAAGATGCTGCCGAGCGGCACGCGCGTCGAGGTACTGGACGTCAACCAAACCACCAAATACGCACGGGTCCGCACCGCGGACGGCGCCGTGGGTTTCGTGCCGGAAGCGCAACTCCAGAGCGAACCCGCCGCGCGCAGCCGCCTCGCCGAACTGGAGACACGCCTGGCCGAACTGCAGCAGGAGCCGGACGCACTCGCCGCCCGGCTCACCAAGGTCCAGAACGAACACGGCGCTCTGCAATCCGGCTATCAGACGCTGGAGCGGGAAAAGCAGTTACTGGAACAGCAATTGGCGACCATCCGCCACGCCTCCGCCAACGTCATGGACATCACCACCGATCGGGAGCGCCTGCGCCTCCAGGTTGCCAACCTCACCCGCGCCCGTGCCGACCTGGAACAAGAGAACCGCGATCTCAAGAACCAGACCAACCTGCGCTGGTTCCTGATCGGCGCCGGGGTCCTGATCGGCGGCATCCTGCTTGGGCTGCTGCTGCCGCATCTGCGGCTGGGGCGGCGGAAGAGTAGCTGGGGATCGTTGTGAGGTCGGCCTGCCATGATCGCCGTTCCGGCGAAAGTGACCGCCCGGATTTGTCCACAGATGTCACAGATGTTCACAGATGAAGAAAAACATGAGGCGAAATCGCCTCATAACACACGAACGGTGCAACGAGGAACGGCGCGCAAGAGCTTGACAATCCGGCAAAGCCTTGATCCAATTCAGGAAAGGTGACGAGTTATGGTGGTTCGTCCGCCTAAATGCAGTCTTAGGCGCCACGTCTTCATAGCTAACTTGCGAAACAATCGGTTGTTTGATGCGAATATATTTGGACGTATGCGCGTTTAATCGGCCGTTCGATGATCAGAAACACATCCGCGTACGCCTCGAGTTACTCAAGAAAACGGCGACCGAATCGCAAATTGTAGCAATCTCGCAGTTCCGGCGACAGTTTACTTAATTCCCGCTGGTTACAGATACCAAATTGAGTAAGCTGCCCCCGAAACTGGAAACCCTTACCCGACGCGGACTTACACCCAGCAAGAGACGCCGAGCTTTGCTCGGCGCTATAACTTTCGCTTCAAAAGCGAGCGCGCGCCACGGGCGTTGTGCTAACTTGTCATCTGGGGCGCGCGCCGCTTGGCCTTGATCGTAAATCCACTGAGACCTACTGATTCATGTGGGCGAGGGCTCGCAAGGCCATGTTCTGCAATGGGTAGGCGACCCTAGGGCCGAACGATGTGGGCGGAATTATGATCAAGGCCCGCCGCTTTAAGCTGAACGTTGGGCACCATATCTCGCTAGTCCGGAGTACACTCTGTTCCATGTCTAACCATGCCCCAGAAAAATATCGTGTGCTTTCCCTTTTCTCCGGAGGAATGGGGCTAGACCTTGGGCTTGAAAGTACTGGTCGCTTCAGAACAGTTGCTTGCATTGAAAAGGAGTCAGCTTTTTGCGAAACCATCCGGCGAAACAGAGATACAGGCAGACTCCCGAGAGACTTACAGGTTATCGAAGCGGACTTATCAAGGTTGGATCCAGCGTCAACGCTTGAAGAGCTTGGACTCGAAAAAACTGCGATAGATGTTGTCGTCGGCGGCCCACCATGCCAATCGTTCAGTACCGCTGGAAGGCGCGGAACAACGCAAGATCCTAGGGGAACTTTACTATGGGACTTCCTGCGATTTGTGTCTTATATAGAGCCAAAGTTTTTCCTTATGGAAAACGTCCGTGGCCTTCTTTCAGCCGCATTAAAGCATCGCCCGATTGCCGAGCGTCCCGAGAAAGGCGGTTTGCCACTTGCTGAAGAAGAAGAGCCGGGCTCAGTTGTTCGTTTATTCGCTAAAGACTTGTCTGCGGTAAATGGCGGTTATCATTTGGATATATTTGAGGTGAATGCCGTCAACTACGGTGCACCACAGCTTAGAGAACGGGCACTTTTTATTGGTAGCAAATTTGGAGAGCAAGTTGAGTTTCCGGCACCTACACATGGTCCCATCGAAAAGGATGAGATTCAAGGAGATCTGTTTGAGACTCCGCGTCTTATGCCGTGGCGGACTTTAGGCGATGCTTTGAATGGTTTAGAAGATCCAGATCCGAAAATTATGGACTTTAGTCCCCGTAAGAAGAGTTTTCTCGCAATGGTTCCAGAGGGTTCAAATTGGCGTAGCCTGCCTGAAGATGTTCAGAAGGAATCAATGGGACGCGCATGGCATGCTAAGGGAGGCCGGTCTGGTTGGTGGCGAAGATTGACTTTTGATCTTCCTTGTCCAACGTTAGTCACGATGCCTAACCATGCAAGTACATCGCTCTGCCATCCCAAAGAAACACGAGCTTTGTCGATTCGGGAATACGCCCGTATCCAAGAGTTTCCGGATGACTGGTTATTTAGTGGCACGTTATCTCAGCAATATGCTCAGGTCGGAAATGCCGTACCGACTCGCTTAGGGCGAGTCGCAGGTCAGGTAATTGCGGAGGCCCTTGATAGAGTACTAATAGAAGGCACCCCGGCTAACATGATGAACTGCTTTGAGCCACGCATCGTTTATTTACAGTCGCACATACGTACCCGCCAGTGGTTTAAAGCGGGAGAGACTTTAATCTGGGAAAAAGGCGATGGGAACGAGAGAATACGATACTCTAAGCCGAAAACCGTCCGAAAGCTTAGATGTGTGTAGAACATGGCACGAGGTCATCCCGGTCTACCACGCGCTCAGAATCGAACACTGTCTCGGCAACGCTTGCTCGGACAGCTACAGCAGATTGACAACGATCATGAGCATCGAGCAAGAGTGTTGCGCCTTGAGAATTCGTTTCGGAACAAGATTGAAACACATATATCCTCACTTCCGGCTCAAGATGCAATTTTCCAGAAATTTAACACTAGCCCTTACGTACTACTGATACACGCGCGTCAACGAGGCTATTCCAAAGTCAGCGAACTTGAGGGCGACATTCTTCCGGCAAAGCAGTTCTCGTCCATGGAAACGTCTGCCGGCCGGATGGTTGAAGAAGTAGTTCTTCCAGAATACGGCTGGGAATGCGTTGCTAGCGAAATGCACACATCAAATTCGGCTTTGGACGGTAAGCGTTTGGAAACAAGCGTTTACCACCTTGCCACGTTAAAGAGCGGACCTCGATGCCTGAATGACGAAATGAGCGAGAATTTTGCCGATGCAGTCCTTGCCAACTATGCATCTTGGTCTAATGAATCAGGCCGAACTAGAATTGATTTTACATATGGGGTGCTGTACGGAACAGAGAAACTCTCCAACAAGAAAGACTGGCACATACTGAGGAATATTGATCAGAAATTCGGCGCTGATCTGACAGTTTCTCCAGATAGCCAATGGACCTGCCAATTTGTCAAAAATGGTGTAACAGTTGATGTGACTATACGAATTGGCCTCGATTGGTGGCATCATTTGGGAGGTGAGTTTTGCTTCATCGAAGTATTCACGGCGCTAATTCGAGCCTGCGTAAACGTCGGAATTTCCGATTCAAACAGTTATGTATACACGATTAGCGATTTGAACGATATCGTTTCGACGTACTGCATTCGTGAGGACTACAACGTCTCGTTGCTACAGCGAAGTCAGCTTCCGTGGCTTTTCTTAATGGCCAGACATTTCTGCGATGAACTCACTGATTGAAAATCGAGCCCAACACGCCCTTCAAGCCGGGACTAATAGGGGACAGACCAGAATGGCGTTAAGTTACGATTACGGTGACAGTTTACTACGATTACGGTGACAGTTTACTAAATGCATTCTTTACTTGATTCCAGAACCGAGAAAAGCATAAAGAATGCCTCCGGCGTAGGGACTTCGGTAGCCCGACGCCCCCGCCACAGACCCGGACGTGCAGTTTTCCCGCATCCGGTTCCTCGGTCGTACTCGCTTTCGCGCGAGTGCGAGGTTTCATGCGAGTTCCGGGGACAGTTCATGAGTTCCGAGTTCCGAGTTCCAGTTCCGCCAGTTCCGCCAGTTCCGGGGACAGTTTACTTATCTCCCCGCTGGTTACAAATACCGAATTGAGTAAGCTGCCCCAGAAATCGTAACAAAATGATTGACCTACCGTACTCACTCATTATTGAAACGACTGATGAGCCGGATTTCTTCAGCTATTTTTCGCCAGATCTTCCGGGTTTCTCCGGCGTAGCTCACTCAGTCGAAGGCTGCATCTACCAGGCAAGGCTCGGGATGCTGGAACATATTGATCTCTTGCGGGGGGTAAATGGGCCAAGCTCAATTGAAGTTTCCTCTGCGTGCCGGGTTTTATTGAGCCTGCCCCTTATCCTCGCTGAACCCGGCAATGACTCGCACAAAGACACGAAGCACACCCAGAAAAACGGATCATCGAAAGCGTCGGGCTGATCACCGCGCGAATAACCGGTGCGACTGACCTATCGCGTTGAAAATCTTTCGCCACCGACGGAGCCCA
The DNA here is from genome assembly GCF_903933125.1 of uncultured Lamprocystis sp. Lineage (GTDB taxonomy): Bacteria > Pseudomonadota > Gammaproteobacteria > Chromatiales > Chromatiaceae > Thiodictyon. The sequence continues at coordinate 46,413 of NZ_CAIZIZ010000325.1, forward strand.
CGCCATGCACCAACCCGCACTGAAGCAAGACCGCTTCACCTACGGCGACTACCGCCGCTGGCCGGACGATGAACGCTGGGAGTTGATCGACGGTAGGGCCTACGACATGTGCCCGGCCCCGAGCCGGGGTCATCAGGCGATGGTGGTCGAGTTGGTCAGACAGATCGGCAACTTCCTGGTCGACAAACCCTGCGAGATCTATGTCGCACCCTTTGACGTGCGTTTGCCGAAGGCCAAGGAAGCCGACGACCAGGTGGACACCGTGGTCCAGCCCGACATTGCCGTAATCTGCGACCCCGAGAAGCTCGACGAGGCCGGCTGCCGCGGTGCGCCCGACTGGGTGGTCGAGGTCCTGTCCCGCCGCACCGCCGCCAAGGACCAGGGCGAGAAGCGCGACGCCTACGAACGGGCCGGCGTCCGGGAATACTGGCTGGTCCACCCCACCGACTGCACCCTGATGATCTACCGCCTCGCGGACGGTGCCTACGGCCGCCCCGAGGTCAGGCCGCTCCTCGGCGAGACGGCGGTCGGGGCCATCGCCGGGCTCACTGTCATCTGGCCCTGATTCGGCGTACCCGGCCCCGCATCGTTGACGAAGGATGGGGCCGTCGGCGGGGCTGATGGTCGATGCGCTACGCTTATCCACCACAAAACCGGCGCCGCTGTAGGGTGAATAAGGCGCGCCGCACGGTGTTTGGGAGCCGGCACATCGGTCGTGCGCGCCACATCCACCAAGGATCGCCCCAGAAGACCGTGGTGGAAATGGGCTGGTGTCGCGTACGACGGCCTCGCGTCAGGACGTTATCGTTTCGTCCTGTTCCACATAACGCGTCAGGAGCCCCAGCCCGCCATCGCCGCCGACCCGCGGGATGCACACCCGCCAGCCGGCACCGGGTGCGACGGTCAGGGACTCGCCCTCCAAGGTCTCCATGTGTTCGAGCCGGAAACGCCGGTTCCCTGTCGGGGTGAGCAGATGCAGCTCATCGCCGACGGCGAAGCGGTTTTTGACCTCGATCGCCAGCCAATCCGGACGCGCCGCCGCGTCCGGCGCGATGACCTCACCGACAAAGATTTCCCGATCGGTGCGCGACACCCCATCAGCATAGTTCTGAATCTCGGCTGCGGCATGGCGGCGGTAAAACCCTTCCGTGTAGCCACGGTTGGCCAGACCCTTCAGTTCGGCGAGCAGTTCGCGGCGGAAACCGCGTCCGGCGAGTGCGTCGTCGATGGCCGCCCGGTAGACCTGGGCCGTCCGCGCGGCGTAATAATGTGACTTGGTCCGGCCCTCGATCTTCAGGCAGTCGATCCCCATGGCCACCAGCCGATCGACATGCGCCACCGCCCGCAGGTCGCGCGCGTTCAGGATGTAGGTTCCGTGCTCGTCCTCGAAAATCGGCATGGTGTCGCCGGGCCGCTTCCCCTCGGTGAGCAGATAGACATCATCCGCCCGCGGGTGCCGATTCTGACCGCCCCCGCACTGCCCCGCCTGGTCCGCCGGCGCATCGGCCAATCCATCGTCCGCCGCAGCGGACGCATCCAACTGGTATTCCCAGCGACAGGCGTTGGTACAAGAGCCCTGATTGGCGTCACGGTGGTTGAAATACCCCGAGAGCAGGCAGCGCCCGGAGTACGCGATGCACAGCGCGCCATGCACGAAGACTTCCAAC
>NZ_CAIZIZ010000326.1 GCF_903933125.1 uncultured Lamprocystis sp.
TATTGTTTAATCCCTCCACAAATCCACTGTTATGTCGTCCAACAAAGTAATTGCAAATTTCATCTTTGCGTGCCATCAGGGTCTTGATGAATCCATCGGGAGGGATGGGGTCAGGTCTTGAAATCCAGCACTTAATCGGCGTCTCCTTGGTCTCGTGAAGAATGCGTGATTGCAAGACCTGACCCCGGTCCCAGACCCCGCGGTTGAGTCGGCCGGGGTGGATACCGGCTACGCTGCCGATGCCCATACCCTGCGTGCCCCGGATCTGGCCGTCGGCAATGTCCCCGACGCCCCCGGCTGGGTGGCCGGGGCGCCGCCGCTCGCGGTGGAATATGCCGACACGGGTCAGGGCGAGGCGGACCTGGCGGTCAAGATCCGCGAGTTCTTTGCCGCCGGCACCCGCCTGATCTGGGTGGTGCGCCTCACCGGGCCGCGCCGGGTCGAGGTCTACCGCCCCACCGCCGCGGGCGATGTCGTCTCCGAGGTCCGGGTCCCCGGCGACCTGTTGGAGGCGCCCGGCATCCTGCGCAACGCGGTCCCGGTGGCGGCACTCTTCGACCCGGAGGCCGCTCATGAAGCGGCCCTGCGCAATCTGCTGCAACGCCGCGGCTATGCCAGCCTGGAGGCGGTGCGCACGGCGGGGGCGGTGGCCGGAAAGATCGAGGGCAAGATCGAAGGCAAGATTGAGGGCGAGCTTGACGGCCTGCGCGCGGCCATCTTGCAGGTCCTCGACAGCCGCGGTCTGGCGATCGACGAGCGCACCCGCCGCGACATCGTCACCTGTGCTGATCGGGACGCGCTGGCAGGCTCGTTGCAGCGTGCCGCGGTCTGCGTTAAGACCGATACCCTGCTCGACCCAGACTAATACCGTCGGCATTTCAGGCTGCGGCCTCCGGGCTGGACGGTGCGGTCGCCCCGTCCCGCCGGGAAGTCAAAATTTCTTACAGCGGGGATTATCCCGAACCCTGTCAAAATTTTGTTAGATTGCAATGGCTTTGTGGCCTGGGCGCCGACTTGTTGATATTGGGGGGGAGATGGTTGTCACAGATCTGTGACAGGTTGCCCGATTCCTCTGCGGTCTTCGCGACATAAGCTACCGATAAACATGAAACTTCAAGTACGGCATAGATCTTGCCTAGAATTTAAAGCGACGCACATCCCCAACGCCCAAGTGCCTCCCGCGTCCTTTTACTCATACCGGAGAAGATCTATGGTTCGCAAGTCAAGCCTCACCCTTCTGGGGGCAATCGCGATGCTTCTTGGCGCGCAGGCCAATGCTGTCATTGTAACGACCGTTAATCCGAGCAGTCCCACTGATATCGGCGCGCGCATTCGGTGGGGCGCTACAGGTTTCGAGGCTTCAATCTTCGACAATGACCCATTTGGGCAAACCCCCCAGCTTAATCCACGCGGAGCACCTGTATGGACCCTCAACAATCCATATAAATTTCAGGTGTCGTTTGATGGTTTGACTGGAGCCCTTGCCTTGGCTGTTGACTTCAACCGCAGCAATGATTTCGGGGCGGGCGAGTCCATCGTGAGAAGTGTCTTTAATACCCAAGCGAACTACGTCGGTTACGGCTTCAACTACCTGTCGATTTCCGGCAATGAGAGCAATAGCACCGCGCGATCACAAGTGGCTAATTTAGTCATCAATGGCAGCATTCAGGGCAGCATCTCGCCAACGGGTACTTTCGCTGAAACCTTTTTCAAAGATATTTCCGGCAACCCGCTTACGTCGATCCTCATTACAGGTGACCTGACGTTCAATACGCTCGGTACCGCCCAGGAGCGACCCTCGTGGAACTTCAATTTTAAAGGCCCTGAAATTCCGAGCCCTGTCCCTCTCCCGGCAGCCGCCTGGCTCTTCGGTTCGGCCCTGATGGGTATCGCTGGGGTGGGATACCGCCGCCAGTCCAGGCAGGGCTGAACAGGCGAGGCACGCCAGGCGGGACCGCCGGGATCGCGGTCCCGCCACCGAAGGCAGGTCGTCCGGCCTGCCTTTTTCGTGCAGTCAGATCTGCTTGGCGCGCGCCGCCGCTGCGCGACATCGGCTGGGCTGTGACGGTGCGGTCCTCCCCAGAGGACCAAAATTTTAGGGCTTGGCGGGGCATCCGCCCCCGCAACACTTCCAACCCGCTGCTCGGCCGCGCCGTCGGGGTATGCCGAGCGGACCGAACCATATCCTGGGACGGGATTGCAAACCGCGTCTTAAGACAGGTATTTCGCCAACCGGGCGTCTGGGAGATGATCGCGCACCAGGAGAGGCGATCCAGGTCGCTGCCGGCCTTGATCATAACTCCGCCCACCCCCGTCACGCCGCCACCAGCGTCAGCGTCGGCCGCTTGACCGGTCGCGGTCGCCGCCGCCGCGCTGGCGGCGGCAGATCGACGTGCGCCAGCACGTGGTCGAACAGCACCGGGTGAGCCCGCCCGAAGAAGCGCTCGGCGGCGGTGGTGCCGTCGGGGCGGCGGACATAATAGTTGTGGATGGCCGTCAGGGCCGCCAGCTTGCGGTCGCTGAGGCGGTGACTGCCGTGATGATAACGCGACAGGTGGCCGTTGCGCCCTTCCACACACGAGCTACTGCGCTGGAACAGATCGGCACAGCCCCCGGCGACCGTCTCGATCTGTGCGCGGCGCGCGGGCGCCAGGGCTTGCAGCGGGTGCGCCGGTTGGCGCAAGGGTTCGAGCAACTGTGCGCTCAGCGCCGTGAGTCGATGGCGGGTGTCGGCGTGGGTGCTGCGCCCCGCGACCCGCTCCAGGTAGAGGGCCGGGATCAACTGGGTCAGGACCGCCTCCTCCACGTCGGGTGCCAGGTCCAGGGCGTCGACCCGGGTCTGGACGCGCGCCCAGAAGAACGCCAGGGTGGCCAACCACGGCACGGTCAGGCGCTGCGCCTTGGCGAGGTGTTCGCGGGCGCGCGCGGGCAAGTCGGCCGCGTCGGCGAGGCGCGCCAGACGCGCCCACACATCGGCGAAGCGGGCGGCGACCTTCGCCACGGACTGCACCTGGCCGCGCTCCAGGTCGTAGGGGTGATACAGGATGCCCAGTTCACGGCTTTGCTCACGGGCTTGCGTTTGTCGGGCCAGGGCCTGGGTCTGTTCGGCTTCGGCCGCGACCAGTTCGGTCAGGGCAGCGTCGCTGCGGGCCGCGAAGGCCGGTGGTCGGCCGCGCGCGGGGGACCTGCGCGTCATACGCCCGTTGCGCGGCGCGCGCCGCGTCCACCAGCGCCTGGGCCGCGGCGACGGCGGCGCTGGCCTGCCTGACCTGGCGGGCCAGGTGCAGACTGGTCCCCTTGGACACCGCATGCTGAGCATGGAATAGGTCTGGGGAATGCTGGGCGCGGAGGTCTTGCTCATGGTGGTGGCGTAACGCCTTGGCTTCATCACTGGTGCCTTGGATCACGGTCACCGGCATCCCCGCCAGCGCCGTCTCCAGGGCCTGCGTCCAGGTCGCCGCCGTGCGATCGGGCGCGTACTGTTCCAGCAGAATGAAATTCGACACCGGCTCGATGGCGACCAGGCAGACGTCGGGGTGAAAGGTTTCATCCTCAGCGACCGTCAACTCCTGCGCCGGCATGCCGACGGCGAGGGCGACCCGCTGTTGCTGCGCCTGCGTGGCCACGGCCTCCTGCAGCTGCACCGTCAGCGCGTACTGGCGGCCGTAGGAGGCCCCGACGACCGCCGACAACCCGCTCAACTCCAAGAACTCACACACCAGCCGCACCCCGGCGCCGGCCCGCCGGGTGATGATCAAATGCATCACCACCACCAGTTGGTGCAGCCACTGCGCCCCCGCCGGGGTCGCCAGGCACGCCGCCACCTCCGCGAGCAAGCCCCGCCAACGGCGCCGCCGCGCGCCAGCCGCGCAGCGTACTGCGCGCCACCCCCAACTCCGCTGCCACCTGCCGCAGCGGGTGTCCCTGCGCCAACTGGCCAGCGGCGAGCCCGAGTTGCTCCGCCCGCTCCAAGCGGGTGCGGTGCTTCACCGTACCCCGCCGCTCGCCGGCCAGGCTCGGCCGGGTGGCGAACGCCTGGCAGCTGGGCTAAAGTCAGTTGCGGCAGGATCTTCGGACATTGTTGACTACCCTGGGTTAGTTTGCACTTCCAAGGGTATGAAAGTTCCGAGGTCCTGCCAACCTCTTCGACACCAAAGGCCGAGTTCAGCGCTCGGTTTTGGGCGGATTTTTGATCAAGGCCATGGATGAGTCCACTGGCGAAATGTGGTCAATTCAACTCAAAGCTACTGACGATGCAAGCTAAATAAATACATGGCTTGACTCGAACGGGGATACTGAAATATTCGTGACAGAAGAACTCTCTGAAAAGATGTATCTCCCGAGTTCTGGCTTTTCGAACGAGGAACTGACGGTGAGAGTTGAAGATTTCGTTGATACTATGATTGATCTTCAATTCAGTGGAGATCAGTCACTTTGCGAATATTTTCCTCCTTTTGTGGCAGCGTCTGCTGGAATTATCGTGTTTGAGCTTTGGAGAAGGTATCGAACTGGCCAACTATCATTAGAAGAGTTCAAGTCGATGACGTTGAAAACCTTGGGGCTGAAGGCGGGAAAATATGGTGCATTATTGACTGCGATGGCCGTTCCAGGTCTAAACGTAGTTGTCGGGGCGTATTTATTGGGTTCACTAATTCTGGCAGTAAGCCGGGCTGCGGATCGAGTTCCAGCAGTTCGGCAATTTTCTTTCCTAGCTGCCAATTAGATGAGACATTGTGCAACATAGGCCCAACAAGCGCTTCAGCCCGACCCGAAACCGCGCGCCGAGATCCACGCCGCATCCTCGGCTTCGTGCCAGCGCAGTTTCGGTCGGGCTAAGCTGTCGTTGGGCTATAAATCACCCGGTCAACAGGGCCGTTCATCGCAAAATGGGTACGCTCAAACAAGAAGAAAAGCTCGTCGCCGCCGGTCGCGGTAAGTGGTCACAAGCCGGCGTGCCCCACAAAGGTTGGCAATGCGTAGACATCGAAGATTTAGGCGAACTGCAGATTACATGCCAGATGTGTGAATCCCAAGCGATTCGCTACGTGCACCACATGCAGCATCCCGATTACAGCGAAGTGCTTGAAGTTGGATGCATTTGTGCGGGACACATGGAGGGCGACCTCATCGGCGCCAGAGCCCGCGAAACTTCCATGAAAAACCGCGCTTCGAAGCGCAAGCGCTGGCTAACTCGAAAGTGGAAGATTTCCCAAAAAGGAAATCCTTGGCTCAGCACCGATGGATACAGGGTCACTGTATATGAGCGAGGAGGAGGCTGGGCGGCAACCGTTAGCGTGGAAGGGACCTCCAACGTCTATCATGCCAGGAGAAACTACAACACAATGGATTTGGCGAAGCTAGCTGCTTTCGACCAAATCACCCGTATCGAAGCGCGAAATGTCTAGGCTGCCCTCTAAAGGCTTTCGCTTCTGCATACTGAGTGCATAATCTTGATACCGAAATAGCGAAATGGCCATTATCAAGAAAATTGACCTGCAACGGCATATCCCCCCCAAAGTTACAGTGACAGTTTACTAAGTGCACTGAATGCGGATAGGCGTTGAACGCAACCCGTAATTACTGTATTTAGTAAACTGTCACCGTAATTCATAGTAATTTCATAGAGCCATTTTCTTCTTGTGTAAACGCTCTATAGTGCTGTTTTTAAAGGCTCACTTGACCTACTGAGTTCCCAGAGAGCCTAAACTTCGGACCATGCCCTCGCAAAAACAAATAATTTTCCCATCCCTGGCGCCTGACAGACCGGCACCAAGCAGCGAGCGCCGAGCGCAGCCGCGACGGGCTGAGGACCGAGTCTTGTGGGAAATGGCCGCTCTGGTGCCCTGCCTGGAGCATGTGGGCGACGGCTTGGTGGTGCTTGATCCATGCCTTCGGGTCGTCCACATGACGGA
>NZ_CAIZIZ010000327.1 GCF_903933125.1 uncultured Lamprocystis sp.
AGGTCCGCTGTGCGGACCGACGACCGCTGGTGATCATCCGGTCAAAGCGCAGCGCAGCGATACAACAGTTCATGTGCGATCCGCATCGGGTCACCTTGCGTCACATCCAGGATGGTCCGCGCCAGCAACTCGATCTGCTCAGGCGGATGTCCATCAGGCAGACCCCAGTAGGTCAGCCAGTTCAGCACGTCGCTGTAGTTCCAAGTGGTCAATTCGATCTCCAACAAGCGTTCGGGTCGGAAGTCATCGACACGGCAGCAGTCGACCGCGGCCAGCGCCGCTTCGGGCACCGTACCGCCGAACAGCAGCAAGGCGACAATAGTGACGGTGCCATGTAATTTCGGCGCCGCCAACGCCAGGTCCGCCAGCAACTGGCGCCAGAACGCAGCGACCATCCACTGCACGGCCTCAGGGTCACCCAACAGGTATTCGCAGCAACCAATCTCAATCAAGACCACGTTCCTAGCCTGCAACGAACGGCACAGGGCCGCGGTCACCAGGCCGACCTGCGCGGGAACCTGGAGGCCAAGCGTGGGGTCAAGGTGACCGGCAAGACCGCGCAGCACCGCGCCGACATCGGCATGGTCACCCGTTCCGAGATGGACCGGAAAATGGCGGAATTTGCCCTCACGGGTCGCTGCTCGCAGAATTTCCTCCACACATTTTGCGCAAAGACGGCCATTGCGTTCGCTGGAACGCTGAATCATCACCAGGCCCGCGCGCGCGGGATCCAGCTCAGCGTCAAGCAGTGCTCGTATCCACTGCCTCAATTGCTTGAAGTCGATGTGGTGCAAATCCCTCTCCAAGAGCGCGTCGACCCGTGCGCAGTCGCGTCCAGGATCGGATAACCCCGTACCCGCGGGCAAGGCCAACTCGAGTTTCGCAATCTGCTCGTCGATCTGTTTCATCCGGGCGCCGATCTGATCGGCTTGTTGCTCGGCCTTTACCCGGGTAACGTCATCAGCCGCGAGGGCCGACTGGATCAGTGCGGCTTCGTACTGCGGCACCAGTAATTGCTGGCACTTTTCGAGCGCTTCACGCCGGCTCGCGCGACTGTCCAAGATCACTGCGCGCCCCCTCGATTCCTTTTCAGTGCGTGTTTCAGTCGCTGCATGTCGCGCTCGACCTTGTCGGCCTGTTGCTGCGCCTTGACCTGAGTGACCGCGTCAACCGCGGTGACGCTTTGCTCGATTGCCGCTTCATACTGCGCCTGGAGCATCGCCAGCAACGGATGGGGCGGGTCGGCCGGAGGGTCACCGACGACCGGCGTGTCGTCCTCCATCTGCAACAGCCGCCCGCCGTCGCCCTGACTTGAGCGCAGATAGAGCACCGGGCGGTACCACTCATCCGGAAACCGTGGTTTCATCCTGAGATGCACTTGATGCAGCGCTTCGACCAGCGACAGACCGGCACCCAGGGCCGCGTAGAGAGAACCGGCAAATGACTCGGCCGCCCCGGTCTCCAGCGGGAAGGGCGAGGCGATGACGGCCGGAACCAGGTCCATCAGCCGCTGCGCCAGACCGTTGAACACATCCGCGCCGCGCCGCCCGGCCGCGGACTTGCAGGCAGTGAGCACGACCAGACGCAGATCGCCGGCGAGTTTGAGGGTGTCGCTCACGCCGTCAATCCCGACCCAATCGGGTTCGCCGGTAGCGGGATCGGTGAAGGCCAGCAGGCCCTCGGGGGGACCGTGGCGCCGGAAGCCGCAGTCGGCCCGGCCGCAGGGCGTGTCGTCCAGACCATGCGAGATGCCGCGACACTGTTCGCAGCGCCAGCCGAAGTCGCCATGCCCGGCAAAGTGCAGGATGGTCGGGGTCGCGCCCAGGGCGAGCAGGGCCTCCTGGAGACCCTCAAGGCTCGCGGGGTCGAGGGCCTGGATCGGCATCCGGGCGGCACCGGCGGTGCCGGCCAGACCGGCGGCGATGCGGGCGCGGTCCTGGAGAACGAGCGGGGGCAGATCCTTTGGTTCGCTGTGCAGCACCAGGACCTGCAGCCGGGGAGCGGGCGGCGGAAGTCCGGCCGCCTGTTCGTAGCGAATGTAGCGGCCAACCAGGAGGTCGCCCTGGGGCAGTCGGTAACCGTGCAGCAGTTCCCAGGGCAGGCGGAACAGCGTCAGGTCGGTCGGCCATAGCTCCAGACGCAGATAGAGCAATGGGCGCTCCCGCTCCGCCTTGGCGCGTTGGACGGCGAACAGCGCCTGGATCGGTGCCGCGAGCGGGTCGAGCAGCAGGTGTACCAACCAGCCCTGCACCTGCGCGCGCAGGCGTTCACGGTGGAGGTCTTGCCCGCTCAGGGCGGCCGGACCGGGCGGATTGGACGGCTGCCGTAACAGGCCCCAGCCCCCGAGACGCGCGATCTCCGGCGCGGTGAAGTCAGCCCGCGGATGCGCACTGTGGTTCAGTTCGAGCGCACGCTCGCAGAGCGCGAGGTCGTCCGCGGTGAAGGGCAGCGGGAGCGGACCCGCCGGGCCCTCGCCGCCGTCCGGCAAACGGAAGCACAGCCTGAGTTCCCACCGGGTGGCGTCCAGTTCGAGCGTAATCGCCAGCACCGACGCGTCCATGCCGTATCCCGCTTCAGGCACGCTCACCGCTGCCGCGCGTGCCGCCGCGCACGATCGCCCGCGCCGCCGCTTCATCGAGGCCCTGGCGTTGCTCGGGCGCGAGACGCGCGAGATAGTCGGCCTTGCCGAGCAGCGGCGACAGTTTGATGGTGATGCCCTGGGTGAGTTCACTGCCGACCGTGGTCTTGCTGTCGATGCCGGCATCGGCCTTGAGACCGAGCACCGCGAGGCTCAGCCCCGCCTTGCCGCCCTCGGCCTTGTTGCGCTGCACCACAACCTGCGCCGTGACCTCCACGGCATCGATGAAGAACAACGGGTTGCGTTCGCTGTTCGGGTCGACCGGGGCAAGCAGGTCGGCCTTGATCTGTTCAATCAGTTCGGACAAAGAGATCATCTCGATCGATTTGTTCATAGGTCTCCGGTGACAGTCGCCAATCCATTCTGCTGAGGAACAGTCGATGATGATACTCGCCCGACATCGCGCGGCAAACCCACGGCCGCGGTGTGGGTGCGGTCCGCTGTGAGGTGGTCGCAGATGCGCGTCGGACGTGATCACCGGACGTCGGGGCGGGTTTCAAACCCGCCCCTACAAGCCCGCCGCGCAGCGGTTAATCGAGGATGTCATCGATGGTGTCGGCGCTGAGCACCCGCTCGGACCACGCGAGCAGGGTGTCGGCATCGGCGTCGCTGATGCGCTGTTGGACTTCGGGTGACAGGCAGCCGAACTTGAGGGTGAGTTGCCGCAGTAGGACCCGGGCTTCGCCGCGTTCTTCGGCCATGCGTTCAATGCTCATGACATAGGACATTTTATTTTTCTCCTCAATACCTTAGGATGCGGTGAGGAACGGACACCCTGGGCCGGACGGGGCATTCGCCCCGTCCGAAACGTTTTCCCCGAACCTACCGGTTCCAATCAACGCCCGGCCACGAATCAAACGTTCGGGACGGGGCGAATGCCCCGTCCCGCCGCGGCTGATGGGACATACCCCCGTTCTCGCTCGTCAGTTCGCCGCGCAGTTCAAGTTCAAGGGCCGGAGGCAGCCGCAGCATCCAGTCGATGAAGCGCAGCAGGGCCAGGACGTCGTCGCGTCCATAATTCAGCGATTCAAAATTTGGGCGGCATCACGCAACCCCTGGTGGATGCGGCGCGCGCGACCGCCGTGCCGGGGCCGTGACACCGAGCAGCGCGCCTGATCCACCCTACGACTTCCGGCAAACCCACGGCCGCGGTGTGGGTGCGGTCCACGGTGATGGGGTCGCAGATGCGCGTCGGACGTGATTACCGGGCATCGGGGCGGGTTTCAAACCCGCCCCTACAAAGAGCCCGTAGGATGCGCCGCGGACCGGACCGAGCCGACCCGCGGCGACAGCTGGCCCGTCAGTATTTCACCGAACAACCATAGGGCCGGGTCACCGCGGCGGCAACCGGCTTGCCGGCGGCCAGGTCGGCGAGCGCGGCGCGGACATGGTTCTTGGCGCCGGGGATATCCGTCTGGCTGCTGGTCGGACGGTCGTCGATGCCGCCCATATAGACCAGGGTGCCGGTGGCGTCGATTACGTACATGTGGGGCGTGGTCTGGGCGCCGTAGGCCTGGCCCATGGTGCCCGTGGGGTCGAGCAGGACGGCGGAGGGGGCGGCATCGCGGGTCTTGGTGAGCCCGTCGGCCTCGGCCGGGCTGACGTTGCCTTGCTTGCCGGGCGCCGAGGAGATGACCGACAGCCAGAGCACGCCCTGACCGGTCGCCTCCTTCTGGAGCGCCTGCATGTTGCCGCTGTCATAGTGTTTGCGCACATAGGGGCAGTCGTGGTTCGTCCACTCCAGGACGACGGTCTTGCCGGCCACCGCCGGGAGATCCCAGGTCTTGCCGGCGGTATCGGTGACGCTGAAGGCGGGTGCCGGCTGACCGACCTCCGGCTTGGCGCTGACGGCGGGTGCGACCAGCACGGCGGCGAGTGCCAGGACGGCGAGCCACGGGGTTTTGATGGTGAAGATGGGACGGGACGCGCGCATGGACATCACTCCTCTGGTTGGGATTGGTTTGGCGGAATCGTGGGGGACAGGGCCGCGACGACGCTGGCCGGGGTCAGGATCTGGGGCAGGACGCGCGGTGCCTCACCGGGCGGATAGAACACGTACAGCGGCACGCCGTTGCGTCCGAAGCCGGCCAGATAGTCGGTGATGGCGGCGTCCCGATTGGTCCAGTCGCCCTTGAGATACAGCACCTGGCCGCGGGCGAAGGCGGCGGCGACGGCCGCGGTGTCGAGCGCCACCCGCTCGTTGACCAGACAGGTGATGCACCAGGCGGCCGTCATGTTGACGAACACCGGGCGGCCCTCGGCGCGCGCCGCGGCCAGTCGCTCCGGAGTATAGGACTCACTCACCAGACCATTGGCATGGGTGCTGCCGCCAGCCGCGGACGGCGCGACCGGGATTGAATGCGCGGTCAACACCGCCAGCCACAGGGCGACGGCCAGCGCCGCCAGGGCGGCGGCACCGCCCGCCAGGCGTCGGCGGTCGGCCCCCAGGGCGGTGCGCTCGCGCAGCCAGAGTCCGAAGGACAGCATCAGCAGTCCCGTGAGCACCAGCGCGACGCCGGTCGGTCCGGTCTGCACGCTCAGCACCCAGATCAGCCAGGCGGCGGTGGCGAACATCGGAAAGGCCAGCAACTGTTTGAGTGTGTCCATCCAGGCGCCCGGCCGCGGCAGCCGCCGGGCCAGGAAGGGCACCGCGGACACCAGCAGGAAGGGCGCCGCCAAGCCCAGCCCCAGGCTGAGCAGGATCGCGAGCGCCGGCAGCCAGGGCAAGGTCACGGCATATCCCAGGGCCGCGCCCATGAAGGGTGCGGTGCAGGGGGCGGCGACCAGCGCCGCCAGCGCGCCGGTCCAGAAGGCCTCGGCCAGACCGTGCCCGCGACCGCCCGGCAGCGTACCCCCGGCAAGCCCCATCAAGCGGCCGCCCAGCGTCACGGCGCCGGCCAGACTCAGGCCCAGCACCAGGAAGAGATAAGCCAGACCGGCAACCACCGGCGGATACTGCAACTGGAAGCCCCAGCCGACGGCCGCGCCCCCGGCACGCAGGGCCAGCAGCAGCCCGGCGATCAGGCCGAAGAACACCAGCACGCCCGCGGTATAGGCCAGCCCCTGCCCCACCCGCGCGGCGGTGCTCAATCCGCCCTGCTGCGCCAGACCCAAGGCTTTGATGGCAAGCACCGGAAAGACGCAGGGCATCAGATTCAGGATGAGTCCGCCGAGGAAAGCCATGCCCAGGGCCAGCGCCAGGCCGAGCGGCGGCGCCGCGTCGGTCGGCGCCACGGACGGCACTGTCAGACTGAGCGCAAACGACTGCATCCGGCCGTCATCCGCACGCGTGACCAGCACGCCGTCCGGGTCCGCCTGGCCGGATGCGGCCCCAGGCGTCAGGTCGATCAGCAGGCGCCCCGCATCCTCACGCCAGGGCTGCGGCGCGGCATGGTCGATCAGGCCCCAGACGCCGGGGAAGTACCAGACCTCGGCCGGGCGCGGGCCTGTCCAGGGGACGCTCAGCCGCAGTCCGCCGCTGGCCGCGGCGGGTGGAATGTCCAGAACAGCGCCGGCGATGGTCCCCGTCGGTAGTCCGGCGCGGGCCGCGGCAAAGGGTTCCGCGCTCGCGGGGTCCGTCAGCCCAGGCACAGCCGCGGTCGGCAGCGTCAGATCCAGCAACGCCGACTCCGGCACGCAGAATTCCTCGCAGACCAGCCACTGCGCCGCCGCCCGCAACGCCAGCGGTTCGCCGACCGGCCAGTCCGCGGGCACCTGGATGGTCACCGGATGCAAGGCCCGGCCCGAATACCCGTAGTTCGCCAGCGGTCCGACCCGGATCAGTTCCGGGTAGGGAAAGCCCAGCGGACCGGCCGTCACCCCGGCGGGCAGCGTCCACTCCACCCGCGGCGCCTCGCCCGAATCACCGGGATTGCGCCAGTAGGTATGCCAGTGCGGGCGGATCTCGAGTACCAGCAGCAACTCGGCCGGCTGGCCCGGCGCCGCGCTCTGGCGCTCGGCGAGCAGCCGCGCGGTCACATGCTCGGTCGTGACCGGGTTGGCCCAGGCGAACCAGGGCAGGAACAACAGGATGAGGAGCAGCGGCATTGGCGGCGAATCGACAACACGGGGAGCGGCAAGTCCACCCAAGCTGGCGACCGCGGCCGGCCAGGTCAAGGGACGCCTTAAGTGATTTCCGGGAAAAGACCTACCAATATGTAGGGGCGATTTCAATCGCCCCTACAGCCCCCTGCGGATCTTGCTGCACCCGCGCAACAGACCGGAGGTCGAGGCTTCAGCCGGACGCGGCACCGCCGCCCGCTAAAGCGTCGGCCTCCGGTCGCGTCGCCCGGGTCCCCGGAGGTTGATCTCGCGCGGTACGAAGTGCTTCGGAAATCGGCTCAGCCCTCGGACGTCCCGGCCCGCACGGCCGCGGATGCGAGATCGCCCCGATCGACTTCGACGGACGCGCTCTGTTCACCAATGGTCAGGGTGATGCCCTGGTCGGGCAAATTGGGAAAGGCGTCGACACCGCTGACGGGCCGCCGGATGGTGCGGGGCTCACCCGCGGCGTCCAGGACCGGTGCGCCGTTGCTCTCCAGCAGGGGTTCGTTGACCCAATAGACGAAGTGGGTGTCACTGACCGCCTTGTGCTCGAGATACTGTGAGACCGCGGATTCGATCACCGGGACAGCGGCCACCAGCGACACGGCAATCGCGGTCGCACTCACGCTTTCCACCAGCCCCTGAGCGGGCTCGGCGGGGTCGCTCGGCGGCACCGCATGCCAGTCGACCACCACGCCGATCTCGGCGAAGCTCAGTGCCTCCCGCAAGCTGATCCGATTGTTGAGCCTGGCTTTGAGCCCAGGCGAAAACTCGACGTAAATCCGTTGCGCGATATCCATAGTCTTGCCTCTGCACTGCAAAGCGGGTTGAAAAATGCCGATGCGCATCGCATGGCCCGAACCTTCCTCAGGGGGCGGTGAGTGGCCGCCAAGGCTAACGGCCATCATATGGGACATCAAGCCACCCCGGAAGATGAAAGTCCGCCGTGGGAGCGGCGTCCCGCCGCGATGGGGCCGGGCGCGTAACCCGACCGTGCGG
>NZ_CAIZIZ010000328.1 GCF_903933125.1 uncultured Lamprocystis sp.
CGCGTCGGGGATCTCGGGCAGGCGGATCGGGCTGGGCATGTCAAGGTACGGCGGAAAGGTGAGGGTTAATCTCGATGCGATACTTTAACTGATCTCGTCAGCATACTGATACTGTTGCCATGACTTTTTGAGAAGTTACCAGACGACTTCTGAAAATGACAGTGGGGTTACCACCTGCTCATCGGCGCGGTGTAGACACCGGCCGCGGTCTTATCCCAACACCAGGTCGAGTCGATTGATTTCACCCTCACGCCGATAGGCCAGGGACTTCGCCATGGTCTTCACCATGTGCAGGCCCAGGCCCCCGATCGGACGCTCTTCCGTCACGGCATCCAGATCGGGGGCTGGCGCATCGAGCAGCGGATTGAACGGCTGACCGTCATCCTCGATGACCATCGTAGCGGGTGGTCCGATCCGCAACACCACGCGGATGTAATGCACGTCATCGTCTGAATAACCATATTTGATCGTGTTGGTGACCAATTCCTCGAGCACCAGTCGGGCGACATAGGGCAGTGCCTGGGGGGGGGCGGCGGTCGCGAGGAATCCATCCAGCTGGTCGAGCGCATTCGCCAGGCCCTCCTGGTGATTGGCGATGTCCAGCCGCAGACAGCCTTCGCCATCCGGGGGGGCGGCCGGGGCACTGGTCACCACGCGTCTGAACATCAGCATGGTGATGTCGTCTGACTGCTCCGCCCCGGCGGCGTGGGCGCGGATATCCCCGGCCAGTACGCCGACACAATCCTCGCAATTGAGTGCGGGCGCCCCCTCCATCCGGGATGCCAGCCGCTTTTCACCGTACAGCCGATGCTCAGGGTTCATGGCCTCGGTCACGCCGTCGGTATACAGCAACAGGGTGTCACCCGCGGCCAAGGTCAAATGGCCGGTCTCATACACAGCCCCCGGCATAATGGCCGCCGCGGCCCCGTGGGGGTTCGCGATCCATTCCATCCGTCCGTCTACACGCACCAGCAATGGCGCGTTATGGCCCGCATTGGCGAAGTCGACTGTACCATCGGTGAGGCGAACCACCGCGCAGAATAGGGTCACGAACATACAGGAATCGTTCCCCTCCGACAGGTCATCGCTCACCCGGGCCAAGGCCCGCCCGGGATCGGCGTCGATCTTGAATGACGAGCGGAAAAAGGAGCGCGTGACCGCCATGAACAGTGCGGCCGGGATACCCTTGCCGGAGACGTCGCCAATCGCGACCACCAGCCGGTCCTGGTCCAGGAAGAAGAAATCATAAAAATCCCCACCCACCTCGCGGGCCGGCTCCATGAGTGCAAAGAGATCCAGGTCCGGGCGTGCTGGCAAGATGGGAAAGGTCTTTGGCATCAAGTCCATCTGGATGTCATGGGCAATCCGCAACTCGCTGTGCATGCGCTCGCGGGCGGCGGTGGTTGCCGCCAGGTCCGCAATGTGGTGTTTCAGGTTGTCACGCATCGCGCCGAAGGCGGCGGTCAGTTGTGCGATCTCATCGGTTCCCCGCGGCCTGGGTAGCGCGGCCTCAAGGTCTCCCGACGCCAAGGTGGCCGCCGCCGCACTCAAAGCCCCCACCGGACGCGTGATCGACCGGGCAAGCAGCCAGACCGCGAGCACGAGCAGGACCAACCCGCCCGCCCCGACCAATGCCTGGCTCTGACTCAGGCGTAGGATGTCGGCCCGCAGTTGGGCCTGCGAGACCACGGTCGCCATCGTCCAGTCGGCCGTCTTGAGCGGCTGCCAGGCGAGCCAGGAGGCATCTGCGGTGGCCCAACTCACCCATGGAATCATCCCGGGAAGACCTGACACCATACGCAGGCCGACCGCTCGCAGCGAGTCGCTATCACGCGCCTCGGCGATGCTGAAGATGCTCTCATTAAGGGCGACGTCCTTCACCGGGTGTGAAATGAAGGTACCATTGCGGGTCAGCAACGCGCCGTATCCATTCTTGCCCACCGGCAAGCTCGCCAGGGCGCGGTCCAGCCAATCGAGGCCGATATCACAGGTGACGACGCCCGCGAACACCGCTCCGGTCGGCGTCTGGATGCGGATCGGCATGGAGTAGGTCACCATCTTGACGCCATTCGTCCAGCGGTAAGGCTCGCTCCACACCCCCCGATCCAGATATCTGGGAAGGACGAACCAGTCCTCACCGAGCTGCGAGTGATTCCCCTCGTCGAGGTTCTGGTATGCCAACGAACCCTGGTTACGATAGGCGTAAGGCGCGGAATCCGGCCAGGTCGCGGGGCGCATGGCAGGCAGCAGGGTCACGGCGGTACCGTAGACCTCAGGATAATCGCGCAGGACGGCGTCCTGCAGCGCCCGTAACTGCGCGAACGGCACATCCAATGCCTGCGCCTGCAGTGTGAGCGCCATCCCTTGGACGAGACCCTGCAATAGACCCAGCTTGGCATCGATCTTGTCGGCAGCCCCCTCGGCCAGGAACGCCACCCGATTCATCGCCTCCGTTTCCAGCCGCTCGCGCATACCCAGGTAATTCCACCCGACCACGGCCATCAGCAGCAGTCCCGTGACACCAACGGTCCACAGGAGCAGGCGGGTGCGGATGCTGTGCCGCGGGACGAACGCATCGCTATTGCCCGATCGTTCTGTCATGGCGCCTCCTCTGCTTGAAATGGCGCAAAGGCCGTGAACTCGGGCGTCTGTTCCAACAGCCCAGCAGACCGCAGTGTCTGCGCCGTACTCGTGAATGCACGCTGGTCGAGGCGGCCGACCGCCGCGGGCAAGGAACCGGGAACAAAGATGGAATCGAGGATATGGCGGAGCATCCAACGCTCGTGGGGTCGGTTGGCGGCCACCCCGGCTCGGCGGGCTTCGGCCAAGACTGCGTCGAGCGCGTCCTCCGGGTGGTCACGGGCATAGACCCAGCCTGCCAGGGTCGCCCCGCGCACGGCCCGTACGCGTTCGGGGTTGCGGCTGGCCCAGGATGGCGTGGTATAGATGCCGTCCTCGGGAAAGCCGAGACCATAGTCGCGCATTCGGAAGGCGGTGATGCGCCCGGCGTCAATTCCGGCCTGCCAGATCCGGTGGTACTCGTTGTATTCCATGGCCGCGCAAGCAGCCACGCCACGCGCCAGGAAGAGATTGACTGACTGATACTGGGGTATCGGCTCGGGACTGACCCCGTTGGTGGAAAAGAATGCCTGGAACGCGGCGGCGAAAGCCCCCTGCCAATAGCTGACTCGCTGCCCGTCAAGCTCCTTGGCCTGCCTGACGCCCATATCCTTCCAGGCCAAGAGCATGAGATTGGAGCGTTGTACCACTTGCATGACTTGAACGACTTGCGGTTGCGTAGATCGGTTGGCTGGTGGCGCCGCCGCAATGATCGCATCGGTAAGAAAGAGTGTGGCCAGATCCGCAGCACCCGTGCGCAGCAAATCAATGGAGGATTGGGCGACGCGCGCATGCAACAGCCTCAGGTCCAGTCCGGCCGCCCGGTACAAACCCCGGTCACGTGCCAGGTAATAACCTGCAAACTGGCTCTGTGGCTGCCACTGCAGCGCCAATCGGACGACCGCTGGCGGGGCACCAGACGCCGCGGGAGCCGGCGGGGACCCAACAGGCGCTACGGATTGCGCGAACGCCAACCCGACCACGGCCATGAGCACCACGGCGAGGGTGGCAAAGGGGGCCACTCGGCGCCACGCCTGAGCGGCCCGCCTAACACGACTCTGATCAATGAACATATGGCTGGATCATCGCAGTAGCCGGCACAACGATCGCGGCCAGTTATTTGTTCATGACCTGCAGGGCCTCCTCGACGCTCCCATAACAGGACATGATGGTCACGAAGCCGCTCATTTCCAGCACCTCACGGATCTGCTCGTTGGCGTTGCACAGGGCAAAGGCGCCGCCGGCTTGCTTGAGCCGTTTGGTGGCCTTGAGCAGAATTCGCAATCCGGCGCTGGAGATATAATCGGTCTTGGAAAAATCCACCAGCACCCGCGTCTCACCCTGATCGATTGCCTCACCGATCTGTCGATCGGCCTCGGGCGCGCTGTTGGTATCCAGCCGGCCATTGAGCATCAGGATCAGTACACCGGCGCTCTTACTCGACAACATGCTCATAATTCAAATATCCTGGCATCAATGATTAACACTTAACCGCAATGGCCCCCGTTTTGACTGTTCCTGGGTATCGACCCGGTCGGCCTGGTGGCGGATCAGCACCCCCGAGCGTGTCGCCATCGGCCGCCTTATCCTGGTCCAGATCGAGCAGCGCCTGGGCATCCAGGCGCCGACATGGCCGCGAGATGCACCGCCCGGCCTGGATAGTCTATCAGCAAACTCAGGGTGAGTTTCTCAAATCGGGCAACCAACAGCAATTCTCACGGTGAATTTGCACCTCCTAAGGGTATGAAAGTCTGGGGGTCCTGCCAACCTCCTTCAGCCCCATCGCCAAGTGCCGTACTAGGTCTTGGGCGGATTTATGACCAATGCTCCATCGTCGCTGCCGGTTCACGGGATGAACCGGGCTCGCCCTGTCCAACCGCGGAATCGGCATATTGCGGCGTCTGCGCTGTTGCGGGCACGATGATAATCTGTGCATCGCCGATCTCCTTGCGCATTGCACACCGCAAAATTTCGATATTTTTCATGCACTCCGCCACGGTGGACTCGGGATCAAAACCAAGAAAGACCTCGACATAGATGTCTGACCCGCTGCGGCGACTGCGGATATCATATAAGTCTGAGTAAAGATCGAAATTCAGGACCAGGGAGCGCAGGATAGCAATCTGTAATCCCTCCTCCAGCGTCTTATCCATAAGATTTGACATGGAAGAAGAAACCAGATCATAAACTCGACTTTGGCCATTTCAGGCCGTCGAGGCCAGTTGATCCAGCAAGCGTTCCCAGTCCCGCTGGGAAATAACGAGGGCGTCCGGGTCTGCGGTTGAGTTGACGAAATTCGCCGC
>NZ_CAIZIZ010000329.1 GCF_903933125.1 uncultured Lamprocystis sp.
TCCACCACCCGCAGCGTCATCCCCTCGGGCACCGCCATCCCCTCCGCCGCCAGCGTCCCGGCCGGATCGGCCAGCAGCCGCTGCTTGAAGGCGTCATCCGCCCGTTTCTGACAAACCCGGTGTCAATTCGTGTTGACCGGAAAGTGCCAAGACGCAAGCGGTCAAGTCGACATCTCCTTAACTTCTTGAAAAGAAGTCGGAAAATATGTTTTTAGGCTTAACTTAATGGCAGTGACGCTCCAGCGTGGGAGTGTCGTCGGGCCGCTCCAGCGGCCCGTCTCAACCCATCGCGCCGCGCCAACTGGCAGACGCGACGCTGGAGCGTGGGAGCCAGAAAAGTGGCTTCAACCGCATCGCATACCCAAAATGTCGGCAGCCTTGCACAGCCGGTCATCAAAACAGGCAAACCGAAGCTCTTCTTGCGTGGCTTGTCGCAGCAGGCTGGCTGCCGCCAGTTGAACGCTGTCATACCCGCGCAGCGCAAAGGTATCGGCATACTCGCCCGCGAGTTCCACCAGAGGCTGGGTGACTTCGATGATCGCGTAATAGGGCCAGTCATTTCGTAGACGCTCGCGTACCTGATCGATCATCGCCAAATCGACTGGATGTTCGCGGATACGCCGTGCCAGAGCGGCCATGCTTTCCGCCCAGGCGATCCGACAGACCGCGATCATCGAGGCCGCTGCCGCGAGCGATTGCATCTCGTCGCTGCGGGCCTCCAGCAGATAGAGCTTGATGAGGGCGGACGTATCGCAAAACAGGATCACCGACGGTCATCCAGCAACATCTGACTGACACAGCAACCCGTTGGGTCTAGTTGCAACGGAGGCGCGAACCTTGGTTTGCCGCCGCTCCATGAGAGCGTTCCATGATCGATCAGTTCGCCTAATCCTTGATCCAAACCGGAATGCGTCATGGCTGGAATCCCGATAATTCTGGCGATGGGTCTTTGGTGTGAAATCACTTCGATCACCTCTCCCGCTTGCGCCTGGGCAAGAATGCGCAACAGATTGGACTTGAGATCACGCACGGCAACGAGCATGGCGTCACTCCGGATGTTTGACTTCGACCGAGGGGGCCGAGTTGCTCCCAATCAGGCTGGATCAGGGTTTTGAATACTGCTTGGTCAGGATGAACCGCACCCCGCTCAAAAAAAGATCGGAATCGGATTGAGTTCATCCTCGGTCAGCGCCCGTTCCAGCCAGCCCATGGCCACCGGCACCTCGTACAACCGCCCCGGCGCGAAGCGCGCCCAGAAATGGCGCAGCCCCGGCACGATCACCTTGACGACCGGCATCCTGACATCGGCGCGGGTCTGATCCAGCACCAGCACCTCCATTCCGCGCGCTTCGACGATGGCGCGGCAGGTGGCGATGTCCGCGAGCAGATCGCCGCTGTGACGCTTGGGAAAATCCGCCAGCGCGCGCGGCGGCGTGGCCGGATCGGGGGCCAGATAGGGCTGATTGTCCAGGGTCGCCGTGGTCAGCCAGTGCCGCGTCTCGGCATCCTCGATGGGCAGTTCGCCCGCCTCCTGGCCCTCGCTTGCCAGACCCAGCATCTGGTTCATCTCGGCGAAGGCGCGTTGCAGCGCGATCCGTGCATCCAGATGACACCCCAGACCGAACAGCAGGCGCTCCTGGGATCCGTCGCGCAATCGCGACACCGCGACGAAGGCCGGAATCCCCAGGTCGCTGGTGACATCCAGCGCCCAGGTATCGCGCCCGAGTCCGTCGTAATGCTCCGCCAGATCCAGCAGATAGGGCTCGCCGAAACTCGCGATCTCGACGCCCGGCACACGCCGCCGGTTGTACCACCAGAGCGCCACCGCATCGCGTTCGACCAGCTCGAACAAGCCCTGCAACACCGCCTCCTCCAGGTTGTTGCCCGAAGCGTTGCCGTTGGAGCAACCCATGGCGAAGAAGCGGTCGCAGTCCGCGCTGGCGGGCGAGGCGAAATAGAGCAACTGGGTCGGCAGGTATGTGTACCCTTCCTGCGTCAGCGACCACACCGGCGTCCAGTCGATCGGCAAGGTCTCGTCGAGCGGCTCGGGGACGCGGTTGAACTTGGATTCTTTCGCGTTCCAGGCATCCCGTTCGGCCAGTTGGCGCGCGCTGTAGCCCATCACCGCGTTGGGGTGGATCACCGCGTCGCCGTGGCGTTCGCGCATCGCGCAATGACTGGCGGTGATGATCGTCTCGTCGCCCTGCCGCCCGCCGCTGTAACGCTCGATGGCCTCGCACAGCGCGCTCGCCTTGGCCTGCGTCTCGGTCACCCCCTTGCCCGCGCTGGCATTGCGCAGACCGCGCTTGAGATGCGCGAGCGAGTCCAACCGCAAGACCGAATTGTGTCCGGCGACATAGACGTGCGCGATGCCCGCAGCCGCGTGGACTGGCGCAA
>NZ_CAIZIZ010000330.1 GCF_903933125.1 uncultured Lamprocystis sp.
GCGACGCGTACCGGCTTGGGTCCGGCCGGATTAATGATTAAGGCCACGGCGCGCGTGCCGTCGCACCTGAACTGGCCGGTCTGTTCAATCGTTACTGCGCAAAACCCATCCGGCGAACACAGCTTTACAATGTCGGCACTGCGGCACCGGAGACCATCCGATCACCCGTCAATCACCGACCCATGGTAGCCTCTCGCCCCTAGCAACCCCAGTAGAGTATTTTCATGCAGCAACTCACACCCGAAGGCCAGCACCTGGTCGCGGACCTGGCGAACCGCCACGGTTTCAGCACCGATGCCGTCACCCACATGCTTGTCGCCGTGCGTAACGGCAACGGGTCTATGGCCCAGTTCAATCACCCGGAGTTCGGCGGCGGCGGCCAATGGATGCAGGGCGGCATGATCATGGTGGGGGACATGTTCAACAACATGCTCAAGGGCCGCGTGGACGCGCTGTGCAACGAGCTCTCGGGCATTCTGGCCCGTCAGCCGGGGCTGCTCCAGACCGGCAGTTTCCAGTCCCAGAGCCAGGGCGGCAGCGGTTACCAGACACAAACCGCTGGCGGCTATCCCGGTCAATCGAGCCTCTTCGTGCCGGACCCGGCCACGCACTGGTGGCCGGCCGAACTCGGCTCACCCAACGCCACCGGCGCTCAGAACAACGTGAAATATGCTTACTTCGCCACCGCCCGGCGCCTGGCGGTCGAGGCCGGCGGGGAATGTTGGGTCTACGACACGCTCGATCATCAGATTGGGGGTTTCTCACAGCAGCAGGGGGGCGGTTCGTCCATTACTTTCACCAGTCAGTACGGCACCGTGAGTCTGGCGCACTTACCCGTTGTGTCGCGCGGTCAGTCGCCGCGCTGACCGGTTTTTTTCGACAAGAGGCGGTCAACCGTGAGGACCCATTCAATCGCAAGGCCGGCCCCGTCGCCACACCGGCGGCGGGGGCAGATCGATCATGCCCGCAAGCATCCGATCATCAGCGCACGGACCCTCGCGGGAGTGACGCTGCTTGCGGGTGCGCCCGCGGCCTGGGGGGGGGGCAGCATCCGGCACTGATCTCTGGCCCTCCCTGCTGGCCGCCGCCGTGGGACTGCTGCTGCTCGTGCTCAGTGTGGTCGGCCTGTTTGCGATGCGCCGGGCGCGCGAACTTGCCGACACGTTGCGCCGCCGCGAGGCTGCGTACGATGCGGTGCAGCGTGAGGCGGAGCAGAACG
The DNA here is from genome assembly GCF_903933125.1 of uncultured Lamprocystis sp. GTDB lineage: Bacteria > Pseudomonadota > Gammaproteobacteria > Chromatiales > Chromatiaceae > Thiodictyon. The sequence goes on from NZ_CAIZIZ010000330.1 coordinate 1,220, forward strand.
AGCACGGCGAACGTCGCTACGCGTCCGTGCAGCAGGAAGCGCAGGGGCGCTTGATGACCCTGATCGCCGATGGGGCACCCCTGACCGACCTGTTGGAGGCAGTGGCTTCCTCAATCGAGTCACTGGATCCTGGACTCGTTTGCTCGATCATGCTGGTCGACCCGCAAACCCACCACTTACGGGTCGGGGCAGCGCCGCGGCTACCCGACAGCCTGATCGCCGCGCTCGACGGCCGCTCAGCCGCGTGCGCCGACCCGGCCGCCGACCCGGCCGCCTTGCGTCCACTGGGCGAGCGACTGGTGGTCGCGGACATCCTGTTTCACCCTTACTGGGAGTCGATCGCCGGGGCGGTCGAAGCCGCCGGAGTGCGCAGTTGCTGGTGCGAGCCGATCCGTGACACCAAAGGCCGGATGCTTGGTTACGTCGATGTCTACTCGCGGGTTCCGGACAAGCCGGACGCGCAGCAACGGGGCTTCATCGATCACGCGGTCTCGCTGGTGGCCCTGGCCCTGCAGCATGACCAGGATCGCAACGCCCGCCAAGTGGCCGAGGAACGCGCCAGCCTGCTGCTCGAATCGGCCAACGAGGGCGTCTTCGGCCTCGACCTGGACGGCGTGATCACCTTCATCAACCCCATCGGGGCGCGCCTGCTCGGCTATGCGGTGGCCGACCTGGTAGGCCAGGATAATCATGGACTGATTCACCATCGGGTCGGCAACGGCACCCCCATCGCGGCCCCCGACTGCCCCATGCTCGCGGTCATGCGCACCGGCGAGCCTGTTCGCGTGGCGCACGAGATCTTGTGGCGGCGGGACGGAACGTCCTTTCCGGTCGAGTACCGGGCGGCCCCCATCCGCAGCCATGGATCGATCGTCGGTGCGGTCGTCATCTTCAACGACAGCACCGAGCGCGAGCGGCAGGAGCAGCGCATCCACCGGCTCGCCTACTTCGATGGGCTCACCCATCTGCCGAACCGGGAGCTGTTCAAGGCCCGCCTGCAAAAACGCCTGAGCTCAGCGCGCCAGGGCGATCAAGGATTTGCACTGCACTTTCTGGATTTGGATCGATTCAAGGACGTCAACGACACGCTGGGACACCCGGCCGGTGACAGCCTGCTCAAGGAGGTCGCCGAGCGCCTGCGCGGTTTGGTACGGGCGACTGACACGGTCGCGCGTTTCGGCGGCGATGAGTTCGCCGTCATCCAGCCGGACGTCCGCGAACTGACGGACGCCGCCACGCTCGCCGACAAGATCGTCAGCGGCCTGGCCGCGCCCTATTGGGTCGCCGACCGGGAGGTCCAGTGCGGTGCCAGCGTTGGTGTTGTCCATGTGGCGGAGAGCGAGTTGGATCTGGAAACCCTGCTCGGCCGCGCGGACGTGGCGCTCTACAAAGCCAAACGCAACGGGCGTGGACGCTATGCCTTCCACACCGATGAGATGACCCGTCAGGTGTGTCGGGACACCGCGCTGATGGACGCCCTGGATCAGGCGGTGCGCAACGGCGAACTCTTTCTGCACTTCCAGCCCCAGGTCGAACTCGCATCGGGGCGCATCACCGCGGTGGAAGCCCTGGTGCGCTGGCTCCATCCGCACGAGGGCGTCATCCCGCCCGGGGACTTCGTGCACCTGGCCGAGCGCCGCGGGCTGTATCAGGTGCTCGGTGCCTGGGTGCTCTCAACTGCCGCTACCCAGGCCCGCCGCTGGCACGACGCCGGGTTCGCCTTCGGCCGGATCACCATCAACGTCTCGCCCCAGCAGGTGCGCAGCGGCACCCTGGCTGATGACCTGATCTCGACCACCCAGGAGCACGGCATCGCGCCCGCCTTGCTGGGGCTCGAGTTCAGCGAGACCGCACTCCTGGAGTATGGCGAACACCATCGCATCCAGGTGGCCGCCCTGCGCGACGCCGGGGTCCACCTGACCCTGGATGACTTCGGCACCGGCCTGTCATCCCTGACCCATCTGCGCCGCGGTGGCGTCAGCACACTCAAGATCGACCGCAAGCTCGTCCAGGGCATCTTTGATGACGATGATAAGGATGCCGTCGAGATTGTGCGCGCCGTCCTCGCCGTCGCCGAAGCCCTGGCCCTGGATACCGTCGCCGCGGGAGTCGAGACCTCGGCGCAGGCCGCGCGGCTCGCGTCCTTGGGATGCGACTGCGCCCAGGGGCGGCTGTTCGCCCCGCCATTGGAACCCACTGCACTGGAGCCTTACCTGGCCCGCGGGGTGATCACGCCGACGTCGACCGATGACCAGGATCGATTTGCATGATCTCGGTCGCCGCCTACCTGGAAAACGAGAAGGTCGCTGACCTGCGCAGTGAGTACGTCAATGGACTCTGCCTGCCCGTGGTCGGTGCCAGTCGGCGGCACGATCAGATCTGCATGCGCCTGGCCCAGCTCCTGGCGGACCACCTCAACGGCTCGGCCTGCCGCCTGTTCCGTCCCAGGGTCAAGGTCCATCTCCAAGGGCCGGCGGATGAGCGTTTCTACTACCCCGATCTCCACGTCGCCTGCCAGGAAGCCGCCGAGCACCCGGACTATCTCGATACACCCAGGCTGATCATCGAGGTCTTGTCCGCGGCGAGCGCACACCGCGACCGCGACGAGAAGGCGCCGGCCTATTGCCGCATGGCCACGCTCGATGAGTTGGTCCTGGTCGCCGATGACGCACCGCGCATCGAGGTCCGGCGGCGCCGCGACCAGTGGGCGCCGGAAACCCTGGTCGATACGGGTGCGCTGGATTTGATCAGTATCGGCGCCGTGATCCCGTTGGAGCAGATTTTCGGAGGGCTGGCGCCGGGGGGGAATAAGGAACCGCTTACTTGAAACGCTGGTTTCCGAGATCCTGCAACCCCAAAACCGCCAGATACTCAGGATGGGCCGGCAGGATCGTCCGGAAATAGCTCCTACTCTGATCAAAATCAAACATTGGCGGCGGCGAACCATTTTGCTGCATCGCCCGCTTTACCCGCGGAATACCGGTCCCCCGCGCCTCCGCGAGCTTCAGATCCTTCAGAAACTCCCCGATACGGCGATTGCGGGCGGGGACGGGGGGCAGCGCCACCTGCCCGTCGAAATGATAGCGCTCGATACCCGGCACCGGCCCAGGATAGCTGATGATCTCCATCCGATCCCGGTAAATATAGACCTTGATCGGCTCGTGCTCATTCTCATAAGAGCGATGGTAAACCGCATTGACCAAAACCTCTCGTACCGCCAGGCTGGGATAACTGACCCAATGGGCGGCCTGCGCCAGATCAGGCAATTTCTGAATGAGCCGGACGGATAGGTTATCCAGGTAACCCAGACACTCCCTGAGTTGCTCCTGTATGGGGCGCTGCGCAAAAACCTTTTCTTCAATCAAATCGCCGGCGGCATCTGCGGCAAATTGAACGACCTCGATGCGGGCGCCCGGAAACCATTGTTCCGGGTTCTGGCTGAAAAACAGCAATCCGATATTACGCGGTACATCATGACCGTTCACGGATTCGGCAATCCGCAGATTGCGGTACAGCGTTTGGGTATCCGGCTCATCCACCAGCCCGCTACCGATGTCGTGCAAAAACTCTCGCACCTTGGTTTCACGGATATCCAGAACGCTGGTCTGCAAGGCCCGCCGGTCATCGAACGGCACCCGCGCGGTGAGCTGCATCAGTTGTGTCTTCAACTCGGCTCTGGAGTCGGCGTCGATGGTGCTCGATCCCAACCGAATATAATACTTGCGCGCGGCGCCTTTCTCGGATGACTCCGGGGCCTGGTGCGGACGCATCTGGCTACCGGGCGCCCAAACCACCAAGATCGACCGACCGCTAACCACCTCCGGCGACAGCACGGGTTGATAAATGGGATCGATGGTATTGCAGCGACCGCGAATCCACTGTTGAGCGCGCGCGAGATCCACAGGTGAAAGCCCCTTAGGCGGCATCACCGCCACGCCGTCCTGTTCGCCGACTCCGATCACCACATAGCCGCCGTTCAGATTCTGAAAATCATTTGCAAAAGCGCAGATCGTACGAATGACTTGAGATCCGGTCGTCTGCTCGTCCCAGCTGGCTTTCAGCTCGATGCGGGCGGACTCGACACCTCTGCAATGCAGCAGGTCTTCGATATTGATTGGAAGAATCGACGGCATGAACGGATACTCGAATCATGAAATACTGACAGTTTCGTCGACATCCTGACCGATCCGCAACACCGCGATCAGGCCGAGGCACAGCTTCTGCTACGGCGGCCAAAGAGATTCTCCCCCAGTCAGTCCGGTTGAGCCCTTGCGCCTGGGTCTACAATGCCGTCTTTGCGGACCGCGACACGGCCACCATGGACCAAGCACCCGACCTTTTCTCCTATCGCAAACACTGGGCGCATAAGCTCGGGACTGCGCCTGAACTGCCCATGTCCCGCGCGGAGATGGACCTGCTCGGCTGGGATGCCTGTGACGTGATCATCGTCACCGGGGATGCCTATGTGGACCACCCCTCGTTCGGGATGGCGATCATCGGGCGGCTGCTGGAGGCCCAGGGGTTTCGCGTCGGCATCATCAGCCAGCCCGACTGGCGTTCGGCGCAGGACTTCACCCGACTGGGCCGTCCGACCCTGTTCTTCGGTGTCACCGCCGGCAACATGGACAGCATGGTCAACCGCTACACCTCGGACCGGCGGCTGCGCTCCACGGATGCCTATACCCCGGACGGCGCCCCCGGCAAACGGCCCGACCATTCGGTCACTGTCTATGCCCAACGGGCGCGGGAGGCCTATCGCGATGTACCGATCATCATCGGCGGCATCGAGGCCAGCCTGCGGCGCATCGCCCATTACGACCATTGGTCGGAGAAGGTCAAGCGCGCCGCCCTGGTCGACGCCAAGGCGGATCTGCTGATCTTCGGCAATGCCGAGCGGGCGGTGGTGGAGGTCGCCCACCGGCTGGCGCGCGGCGAGCCCATCGGCGCCATCCGCGACCTGCGCGGGACCGGCTTTCTGGTGCACGGGGCTCCGGACGGGTGGACCGAGATCGATGCCAGCCAGGTCGACCGGCCCGAACCGGTGGCGCCGCACCCGGACCCCTATACGTCGGAACCCGCGGGGTGCGCGACCGTCAAGACCGACGCCTCAGTGTCGACAGGCGCGGCGACCGCGGCCGTGCCTATCCAGTTTCACCGCCGCCCGCGTCACCTGGACCGCGGCCGGACCGTCGTGCGCCTGCCCTCCTACGAGCAGGTACGCGATGACCCGGTGCGCTATGCTCATGCCTCGCGCGTCTTCCACCAGGAAACCAACCCCGGCAACGCCCGCGCCCTGATCCAGGGCCATGGGGACCGCGCCGTCTGGCTCAATCCGCCGCCCATCCCGCTGACCAGCGCGGAATTCGACCGGGTCTACGAACTCCCCTACAGCCGCCGGCCGCACGCCGGCTACGGCGCCTCACCCATCCCGGCCTGGGAAATGATCCGCTTCTCGGTGAACATCCTGCGCGGCTGTTTCGGCGGCTGCACCTTTTGCTCCATCACCGAGCACGAGGGGCGCATCATCCAGAACCGCTCCGCGGAGTCCATCCTGCGCGAGATGGAGGAAATCCGCGACCGCACGCCCGGCTTCACCGGCACCATCTCGGATCTGGGCGGGCCGACCGCCAACATGTGGCGGCTCGCCTGCAAGGACCCGGCGGTCGAATCGGCCTGCCGCAAGCCGTCCTGCGTCTATCCCGACATCTGCCCCAATCTCAACACCGATCACGGCCCCCTGATCCAGCTCTATCGCCGGGCACGCCAGGTGCCCGGCATCAAGCGGGTGCTGATCGCCTCGGGACTGCGCTACGACCTGGCGGTCCGCTCCCCCGAGTACGTCCGCGAACTGGTCAGCCACCACGTGGGCGGCTATCTCAAGATCGCGCCGGAGCACACCGAGGCGGGACCGCTTTCCAAGATGATGAAGCCCGGCATCGGCACCTACGACCGCTTCAAGGCGCTGTTCGACAAGTTCTCGAAGGAGGCCGGCAAGGAGCAGTATCTGATCCCCTATTTCATCTCGGCCCACCCCGGTACCACCGACGAGGACATGATGAACCTCGCGCTCTGGCTCAAGAAACACGACTTCCGGCCGGACCAGGTCCAGGCCTTCCTGCCCACCCCCATGGCCACCGCCTCGGCCATGTACCACACCGGCCTCAATCCCCTGAAACGGGTGACGCGCGGCGGTGAGAAGATGACGGTGGTGCGGGGCGCACGCCAGCGGCGCCTGCACAAAGCCTTTCTGCGCTATCACGACCCCGAGAACTGGCCGCTGCTGCGCGAGGCACTCAAGTCGATGGGCCGCGCGGATCTGATCGGCAACGGCAAGCGCCACCTGGTACCGGCCTTCCAACCCGCGGGGACGGGTCTGCGCCCCGAGGGCCGACGGCGGCCGACGGCCGTCACCGGCGTGGGCGGAACCACCGCGATGCGGCCGGTACGCCCGCCGACGCGGAAACGTTAGTCGGTACCCGGCCAATAGGCGTCCGCGATGATCTGTTCCGTGGTGTAAGGACACGCGGATGGAAAGCGATCCGCCTGGAGTTTGGTCTCGATGGCCGCGAGCCGTCTCGCCGAGGGGTATTCCCGCAGGATCAGAGTCGGGACGCTGCCAACCAGACTCGGGCTGTCTTCGAGGATGACGGCGATTTCGCGCCGGGCGCTGATGATGGATCGCTGCCAACTGGTGCCGCGGCGGCTGGCCTGAAACTCCCATTTCAAGAGATGCAGCAGGAGGTTACGCAGATGACTGCCCAAGGCGCGCCGTTCGCTCTTGCCCAAGTCTTCCAACTCCTCGGCAATGTGCTCGACATCGATTTCCGCGAGCCGCCGCTGGCGGAGCAATGCCGCGTTCGCCTCGGCCCAGGCCACCAGATCGCCTTCGTAGCCATCGGGACAGGCGTCGCCTAAAGGTTGGAGCTTACGCGCGAGTGCCATGTTGCGTCTTCCGATTCAAGATGCAGAAATAAAGTAAACCTGCCACCTAGGTAGCGACGTGCCGACCGCGACGGAGTGGCCCCGGCGAACCCCATCCGACTGAAGCGACACGCCCCGAACCGGAGGCCGAGGCTTTAGCCGGTGGCCCCCGCTTAAGGCAAGACACCGCCCTTCGGGCACCCTCCGGCTAACGGCCATGGAAGGAACATCAGCCACCCCGGAAGATGAAAGTCCCCCGTGGGAGCGGCGTCCCGCCGCGATGCGGTGCCGCGGTGCTCTCGAACGCTGCGGTGACACGACCGAGCCCATCGCGGCGGGACGCCGCTCCCACTATGGTCGGTTGATCCCAGACGAAGGAAAACCCGTTTGCCTCGTCAAACCTCCTGGTAGATCTTCGCCCCGTCCTTACGGAACTCCTCCGCCTTTTCCTTCATGCCTTCCTCGATCGCGATCTCCACATTGTCGAGCCGATGCGCCTTGGCATAGTCGCGAACGTCCTGGCTGATCTTCATGGAGCAGAAGTGCGGGCCGCACATGGAGCAGAAATGGGCGACCTTGTGGGAGTCATGGGGCATGGTCTGATCGTGATACTCGCGCGCCCGTTCGGGGTCGAGCGAGAGATTGAATTGATCGTCCCAGCGGAATTCGAAGCGCGCCTTGGACAGCGCATTGTCGCGAATCTGTGCACCCGGCAGACCCTTGGCAAGATCGGCGCCATGGGCGGCGATCTTGTAGGTGACGATGCCGTCGCGCACATCCTGCTTGGTGGGCAGACCCAGGTGCTCCTTAGGCGTGACATAGCAGAGCATGGCGGTGCCGTACCAGCCGATGTTGGCGGCGCCGATACCGGAAGTGATGTGATCGTAGGCGGGGGCAATGTCGGTGATCAAGGGCCCGAGTGTATAGAAGGGTGCCTCGTAGCAGTCGATCAGCTCCTTCTCCATGTTCTCCTGGATCATCTGCAGCGGCACATGACCCGGGCCTTCGATCATGACCTGGACATCATGTTCCCAGGCGACCTTGGTCAACTCGCCCAGGGTCTCCAATTCGGCGAATTGAGCAGCGTCGTTGGCATCGGCAATGGACCCTGGACGCAGTCCGTCACCCAGACTGAAGGCGACATCATAGGCCTTCATGATCTCGCAGATGTCTTCGAAATGGGTGTAGAGGAAGTTCTCCCGATGGTGCGCCAGACACCA
>NZ_CAIZIZ010000331.1 GCF_903933125.1 uncultured Lamprocystis sp.
TCGAAGGCGATCCGGTCGCGGTGCGGGATATCCGTGCCCAGCTCTCCCGGCCAGAGCCAGCGGACTCCCAGGTGGTCATGGATGAAGGTGCTCACCGCGTTCGCAGTTCCGAATTCGCCCACAGACGTCGGGCTATAAACGAGAGGTTTTGGAATAATGAACGATTCGCGGTCGCGCCCGGCGATGACCAGGTAACGTTCGTTCGCGGCGATAAGAATCTCTTCGGGATGCTGGAAGTCGAAGTCCAGCTTTGGGAATAGGGTTTTCAAAACCGGCTGATAGCCGACCCAGACCGCGCGCTCCGGCAGGGGATCCGGAGTGCCCTGAATAATTTCGGGACGGCGGCCGCTCATGCGCTCCACGTAGCCGGCAAGGTCGTTGGCCGCCTGGTGGACTTCCTTGGTTGGATCTTCCACCGGCACGATGATGGGCGCGGTGGAGATCCCCTCCGCCACCCAGACCATGCCGGAGGGCTTGGCTGATGAGGCGGACGACCCGCCTGCTGCGGGGAGCAGGGCGAGGAGGGCGCTACATAGAGCCAGTCCGCCAAGGCGGAGAGCAAGCACTGAAGCGGGTTTGAAGGCGAAAGAAAGAAGGCATGGACAGCAAAAAATGCTGCCATGCCTCAAATCGGGTGTTTATATTTCGGTTTGCAGACTGAAAAACACACACACCGATGAGCAAAGTTATATCCTTCCAAGAGTTCCTGAGTCCAGAAATTGTTCCGGTTTTCGGAAACAAAGATTATGCGGATCACAAACGGCTGCTTGAGCGGGTCGACCGGATTCTGCATGTGAGCGGGCTGGAATTGCGCTTTGTGGAGCTGAGCATGGAGCGCTTCGACGCGCGTGTGGCCAAGCTGGAAGCGGCCGGGGAGAAAGTGCTTTCCGGCCCCGACGCCATCGGGCGATACCAGCAACAAAGCCGCCAGGCGCTGAGGTGCATGGTGCTCAAAAACCTGATCAGCGTGGGCTGCCGGGAGACGAGCCGGCAGTTGGCCATGTGCGAACTCTATCAGTGGTTCTGCCGGGTGCAGCGCGTTCCCGTGGTGAGGGCTCCCTCAAAGAGCACTCTCAACGATTACGCGAAGTGGCTTCCGGCGGAAGAAATGGAGACGTTGCTCGACGCTCTTGGCGAGGCGCTTCGGGACGAGGCGCGGGCGAAAATCATCGGGCTGGAGCACGAGCTGGACATGGCGGTCGTATGGGTGGACTCGACGTGCTTGAAGGCGAACATCCACTTCCCGGTGGACTGGGTTCTCGTGCGCGACGGGGTGAGGACGCTGACGGGACACATTTTGACGATCCGTCGCCACGGGCTTTTGCATCGCATGCCGGAGCCCGAGAGTTTCTTGCGCAAGATGAACGGGCTTTGCATGGCGATGAGCGCCGGTGCGGGGACGAAAACGGGAGGGAAAACAGACCGCAAGAAAGAGCGCAAGAAAATCCTCCGTCAAATGAAAGCCTTGTGCGACGTGGTGCTCAAACATGCCCGGCGTTACCGTGGGCTCCTGGATGACTGCTGGGAGGAAAGCGATCTCACGCGCCCCGAAGCCGAAGTGATCCTGCGAGGGATGGACAACGTGATCGCGCAGATGCCGGAAGCCAAACGGCAGGCGCACGAGCGAGTGATCGGGGGGCGGCAGGTGCCGAGCAAGGATAAGATCCTGAGTCTTTACGAGAGCGACATCCACGTGATCGTGAGAGGAAAAGCGGGGGCGGCCGTGGAATTCGGCAACAGTCTGCTTTTAGGGGAAACCTCCGATGGTTACATCATGGACCACGAGCTGATGAAAGATCGCTCGCCGGGAGATCCGAAGTGGCTTGAGCAACGCTATCCCGGGATGAAGAAAAAGAGCGGAGGGCAGCTCTGCGGGATGATCACAGACCGGGGGTTCGAGAGCAAAGCCAACCGCCGAATGCTTGAGGAAGACGGCGTTTTCAACGGGCTGTGCCCGAGGAATCCGCAGGACCTCGCAGAGCGCATGGAGAAAGATGAAGTCTTCGCCGCCGCCCTGCGTCGCCGTGCACAAACCGAGGGACGGGTCGGCATATTGAAGAACGTGTTTTTGGACGGAACGCCGCGAGCCAAAGGGTTCAAGAACCGGCAACTTCAAGTGGCGTGGGCCGTATTAGCCCACAACCTCTGGGTCGTTGCCCGCCTGCCCTGGGCCTGTGATCAGCAGGCCGCCGCCGAGGCCGCCTGATACACGCTGGATCCCAGTGAAAAATGACACCACAAGAGAGGTGTGTCAAAAAACGGCATTTTTTGCGCAAGTCGTTGAAAAATGACGTCGCTGGAAATTTTTCCGCGCAAGTGCGTCTATATGTTGTGGTGTTTTTCGGACGATTTTCGGAAGCTTTTCAAAATTCCGTCTTTCCGGACAGGCCCTACTTAATGAAGTGCGGCAAGCGGACCCGTCCGAACCAGCCGCCGGGGGACTCCATCGGTTGCCCCGGGATTGTCCGTTGGGCCTTCCCTTCCGAGCAGACGGCGCTGTTCGTTTTTACAGCACTGCCCGTTGGCCGGGGCAATCAGGGGAGAGGGCCCAGAGTTGCCGTTGTTGTCCCAACATTCTTAAGAATGTTAGAATAACATTGCAAAAAATTCTCTGGCGGGCAGGATTCCGGGCATGGAACTGAAGAAGAGCATTGTCAGAAAAGCAGGGGCGCGGTCGCGCAGGCTGGAGCGGGTGGTCAAGGGGTTCGCGAACCACCGCCGGATCGAGATCCTCGAACTTCTCGGGAAAATGCCTGAGATGTCGGTCGGGGAAATCTCCCTCGCGACA
>NZ_CAIZIZ010000332.1 GCF_903933125.1 uncultured Lamprocystis sp.
GAATCTGGCAGGTCCACAAGACCGTATCGTATCCATAGCTTGTTGGATTTTCTGAGAGAACAATAGACTTCAGCCACGTATCAATCTTGGCAGTGATTCGCGGTTCCGCCCCCGGTGCATCTTGAGTGTTTAGTGCATCATAGCCAGCTTTCTCGTATTTTTTCACCCACTCATAGACTGAGCTACGGGAAAGGCCCAATACACTAGCCACCAAATCAGGGGAGTAATTTCGTTCGACGACAGACTGGACCGCCAGTTTCCGAATATAGCTCATTGGTTCGCCAGGAATCTTTCTTGCATCACTAAGCCAATCGTTACTCATGATCGACTCTCCTCGTAATCCGAGACCTAACTCTAAGTATAGACTATGCTAGAAAAATTGCCATTAAGGCGTGTCCGGTTATTAAATAGCGCCTCGATAAGTGCGCCTTCGCTTAGTTTCGCAATTAAAAATCAAGTCACGAGTATTAGTGGTACGTCAGTACAGTCACAAGGCACTGGCAACTACGGAAACCGGACTATGGTTATCGGGGCTAGGGCTGATGGTTCGATACCCTTTACCGGCCACACTTACAACATCCTTGGCTGCGGTGCGCTACTCTCTGATTACGCCATGCGCAAGATCGAAGGCTGGCAAGCCGGACAAATGAGGATCACGCTGTGATTACCTACCTCACCACCGAGCATGGTCCGGTGCCACCGCACGTGACGCTCAATGGCATGTCCTACCCAACTGAGCTTGCGATCCAGCGTGGCGAGGCAGCCTACCTTGCTCCGCTGGGCATCTTCCCGCACGAAGTCCCAGACGGCCCCGCTCCGTTCGGCCATGACTGGGAGCTTATCGATGGCACCTACGTCGGTACTCCAGCCGGTAGCGAGGAAGATCGTGCGGCGGCCCTGGCTGCGCAAGAACACCTTCGCTTACGCCGTGAGGTGTGGCCTGAGCAAACCAGGCAGCGCAATATTCGGGCAGCCAACGCTGTGCTTGCCGACCCTAACGCGACCTCTAACCAGCGTATCGAAGCGCTGAAAACCCTTAACACGCTATAGGATAATCGTTATGGCCATCATGACTTTCATTGCCGAGTCCAGCAAAGAAGGCTTGGAAACGCTTGGTTATATAGAGATGGTTCGTGCCGGGCTCGCTGGTCTGCGCAAGCAAGAAGGGCGTCGGGCGCATTCTGCTGCAACAACGGTCGCGCCGATGAAGCTGATTTTCGGCATCTCTGACAGTGAGGGCGCCAATCCGAACGCTGGGGCCGAGGCATTCCGGGACCGCCTCAACGCGATCAACGCGGGTACCCTGACGGGGCTGCAAGAGTTCGTCGACGTGACGCTCGCTGATCCGACTGTGGTCTGAATCATGGCCCTCCCCATCACTGAAGAGCAACTGGTCGTGGACTCTGCGCCGGATTCGACGGTAATTCAGTGGCAACTTATTCGGACACGCTTAACGGATGGCTAACGACCTCGAACTGAAGCTGACGATCCGCGCCGATGGCTCAGTGGCGGTCGGGCAGTTGCAGCAGGTGGGCCATGCCGCCGCGGCGCTCGGGCCAGCCGCGACGGCCGGCGCCGGCGCGGCCGAACGGGCCTTGACCGGGCTGGAGCGCGCGGCCAACGGCGGGCTCGGGCAGATGGTGCGCCTCAACGAGGGCCTGGAACTGCTCGGCCGCGCCCAGGACCTGGTGGCCCCGCTGGCCGCCATCGCCGATGAGTGGAACAACCTGCAGGCGCGGCTGCGCCTGGTCACCGACTCCACCGCCGCCTATGGCGAGGCCCTGGCCGCGGTGCGCGCCATCGCCGACGACACGCGCAGCGACGTGGCGGCGACCGCCGAACTCTACACCACCTTGCAGCGCGCGCTCACCAGCCTGGGCGATACGCAGACCAACGTCACCGACCTGACCCGCACCATCTCGCAGGCCATGCAGTTGTCCGGCGCCTCGGCGGCGGCCAGCGAGGGCGCCCTGCGGCAGTTGGCCCAGGCGCTGAGTTCCGGCGTGCTGCGCGGCGACGAGTTCAACAGCGTGATGGAACAGGCGCCGCGCCTGCAACAGGCGCTGGCCGATGCGCTCGGGGTGACCAGCGGGCAATTGCGCGCCATGGCCGGCGACGGGCAACTGTCGGCCGAGACGGTGATTGGCGCGCTGGCCGGGCAGAGCGAACGCATCGCCGCCGAGTACGCCACCTTGCCCGAGACCATCGCCGGCGCCGGCACCCGGTTGCGCAATGCCATCGCCGGACTGGTCGGGGATCTGGACGACAGCACCGGCGCCAGTGCCGGGCTGGCGGCGGCCCTCGGGCTGGTGGCCGATCACCTGGATAGCCTGGTCGGGCTGGCCGGCGGGGCGGCGCTGGGCGGCCTGGCGGCCGGCGCGGTGCA
>NZ_CAIZIZ010000333.1 GCF_903933125.1 uncultured Lamprocystis sp.
CACACCGGACCGTTACCAGTCCCGCATGTGCTCCTAGGCTACGACGGGAGAAACCGTCGGTTCTATCAGGCCGCCTCCTAGCGACTTCTTGTAGAACATTCACTTACGCGACTTCGTGTCGCACAACGATGATCAAGGCCGCAGTTCACCAGCGAGGCGTTCACGCGGGTCCTCTTGGACGCTGGCATCGCCATCAGCATGGACGGGCGGGGTCGGGCGCTGGACAACATCTTCGTCGAGCGCCCGTGGCGCACCGTGAAGTACGAAGACGTGTACGTCAAGGGCTATGCCAGCCTGCCCGAGTTGCTGCTTGGGCTGGCTGCGTATTTCGTCTTCTACAACGGGGAGCGTCCGCACCAATCCTTGGGCTACCGCACGCCCGAAGAGGTGCATCGATCAGGGATTGGCGGTGGGGCCTGCATCGTCGATCGGTTCGGCGACCGACCCGCGCCCGCTGCCGCAGCACCGACGCGGGCGGCGGCCGAGTGCTGGCGGACTCCGTGTGGACACAGCGTGAATGTCGCAGTAGCGACCGTGTGGACAAGCCGGGGACAACGCGCTGCGGGCGCGTTGTCCCCACCTTGCCCACACGCATTCACCCTTTGCCCACACTGCGCCGCACGATCGCCGGGGATAACCGAGGATGCCTGCGGCGCAACAGCAACAGATTTTTTTCTTAATCGCTGCGCGGATGCCGTCTTAAACCACGCCCAGTGCGAGAAACGTAATTTGTAGGTGCGGCTTTAGCCGCACGCTTGGCCGGTGCGGTTGACACCGCACCGATGCCAAAATTACGCATCCCGTCCTGGGCGCGGTTTAACGATCGCTCCCCCGTCGGTGGGACAGCGCCAAACCGCTGCGATGAACGTGGGCACGATAGCTTAAATTCGGGGGAAAACTGTCCTGGACGCAGTGCTGATGCTCGGATGCTCGCCTTTGGGCAGCGATTTCTGGTAATATCCAGTATAGTTGGTTGCCGTAGCTGTGATTCTAGAGTTGAGTTTCGGCGGTACAGCGTAAAAAATGGCAGAACAACAACGATGACATGGCAAATGCTAGATTTTTTCAGGGTTTTTTCAAGGCTAAGCAACTTGAATCGTAATGAGGTAGAGCGTTTGTGATGCTGCTTGACTTCCTGGCCGGCGTTTGTTCCTGAAGCTACAACATCTGGTTTATCCCGCGAATAGCCCGTCAAATTGACCCGCGCAGACTTGCCTTAAGACTTGATCGTGTGCCGTCATTACGGAAGCGAGTACCTGAATGGACCACACAACGTTGCATATCGTGTCGAGTTCTACCCTTCCACGCCTGGCCATCGTCGGTTGTGCGTTCCGGTTTCCCGGCGCGCGCGACCGCGCCGCGTTGTGGGATGCTCTGATCTCCGGCCGGGATCTCGTCAGCCGGGTCGCACCGGAGCGCTTTGCCCAAGCGGCCTTTGAGCACCCGCGGAAATCGGAACCCGGCACCAGCTATACCTTCGCTGCCGGGTCGCTGGGCGAGGTCGCGGGGTTCGACGCCGAGTTTTTTGGTATCTCCCCGCGTGAAGCGATCCAGATGGACCCCCAACAGCGGCTCCTGCTTGAACTGGCGTGGGAGACCTGTGAGGACGCCGGGCTGCCCCCATCGCGGCTGCGCGGCAGTCGGTGTGGGGTCTTCCTTGGCATCTCAGGAGTCGACTACAGCTATCGGCTCGCCGATGACCTCGGGTCGATCGACGCGACCACCATGACCGGCAATACGGCCAGCGTTGCCGCCAATCGCTTGTCTTACTATTTTGATTTACACGGTCCGAGCATGGCGATTGATACCGCCTGCTCGTCGGCCTTGGTGGCCTTTCATCAAGCGTGCCGCTCGGTCCTGAGCGGCGAATCGAGTGCGGCACTCACCGGTGCCATGGTTTTGCATCTGCATCCCTTTGCTTTCATCGGTTTCTCCAAGGCGTCGATGTTATCGCGCCGCGGGTTTTGTAACCCCTTTGGGGCGGAAGGGGACGGTTATGTACGTTCCGAGGGTGGCGGCCTCCTCCTGATTAAACGGCTCACTGACGCGGTGGCTGATGGCGATCGGATCCTGGCGGTGGTGCTCGATTCGGCGCTCAACACCGATGGCCGTAAGCAGGGATTGACCATCCCCAGTCATCAGGTCCAGTCCGCGCTCCTGCGCGAGGTCTACGGACGCTGTGGGATTCGGCCGGATGAGATTGACTACATCGAGGCCCACGGTACCGGGACCGTGGTCGGAGATCCACTCGAAGCGCGGGCTTTGGGGGATGCGCTGGGCCGACGGCGTGCGCCGGGGCGGCCGCTGCTGATCGGTTCGGTGAAGAGTAATCTGGGGCATCTGGAG
Organism: uncultured Lamprocystis sp.; assembly: GCF_903933125.1. Classification (GTDB taxonomy): domain Bacteria; phylum Pseudomonadota; class Gammaproteobacteria; order Chromatiales; family Chromatiaceae; genus Thiodictyon. Next base: position 2,347 of record NZ_CAIZIZ010000333.1, read on the forward strand.
GTTGCCTCGGGTCTGGCCGGACTGGTCAAGGCGATGCTGTGTCTGGAGCATCGCGAGATTCCGCCGACCATCCACCTCGATACACTCAACCCGAACATCGACTTCGTTGGCTGGAACCTGCGGCCCGTCGTTGATCCCACACCGTTAGATCCCGAACGTCAGTTGGTTGTCGGCGTTAGCTCCTTTGGTTTCGGCGGGGCCAATGCGCACGTCATACTCGGGAGTCCGGACCTTGGGCCGCGACCCGCACCGGCGGTTCCCGCGACCGTGATCCCGCCGTTGGTGCTCTCCGCGCGCAGCCCCGCGGCACTGGAGTGTCTGGCCCGCGCCATGGCAACGCGGGTGGCAATGTGCGCGGATCAGGAGTTTTACGACATCGCCGCGGCCGCGGCCTTTCGCCGCGACGCCCTGCCGTATCGCCTGGCGGTGTTCGCCGCCGATCGCGCAGGACAGGCGGCGGCCCTGACGCGCTTTGCCGCTGGTGAAACGACGGCCGACCTAACGACGGGTCAGTGGCTGGCCGCAGCGGTCGGACCGGTGTTCGTCTACGCCGGCAACGGCGCGCAATGGGTTGGCATGGGGCAGGCATTACTCACGGAGGACGCTGCGTTCCGGGCGGCGGTCGCGGCGGTGGATGCCCTGTTCACGTTGCGTGGGGGATTCTCGATCCTGGCCGCACTCGCGGCACCGGCGGATGCGGAACGTCTGGCGGCGACCGAGGTCGCGCAACCATTGCTGTTCGCTATTCAGGTCGGGCTGACCCGCATGCTGGCCGAGCGCGGCGTTCACCCGACCGCAGTGGTCGGTCACAGTGTCGGCGAGGTCGCCGCTGCCTGGGCGTGTGGGGCCTTGAGTCTTGAGCAGGCGGTCGCGGTGATTCATGAGCGCAGTGTGCATCAGGCGCGGACACGAGGTGCTGGTCAGATGACGGCTGCCGCGTTGGACGAGGCGGCAGCGCACGCATTGGTCGAGGCGCTGGGGCTCACTGACTGTTTGTGGGTGGCGGGAATCAACAGTGCGGGTTCCGTGACGCTCGCCGGGACTCAGGACGCTCTCGCCGTCTGCGAGCATGACCTGAGTGCCCGTTCGATCTGGTTTCATCGGCTTGACTTGGACTATGCTTTCCATAGTCCCGTCATGGATCCGCTGCACGACGACTTGCTGGCGGCCTTGGCGCAACTCACCCCAGGTGCCGGGACCATCCCGTTCCACTCCACCGTGACCGGGTCCGTGCTGGCCGGTACCGGTCTGGATGCTGACTATTGGTGGCGCAATGTGCGGGAGCCGGTGCGCTTCGGCCAAGCCGTCGCGGGGCTGCTCGAAGCCGGCTTCAACTGTTTCGTCGAAATCGGTCCCGCCCCCATCCTGCGCGGATACTTGAATGAGTCGGTGCGGCGGGCGGCGACGGCAGCGGTGATTCTGCCGACCCTGTCGCGAGAGGCGGGAGGGCGTGCACAGATCAACCGCTGCTTCCATCAATTGCTCTTGAGCGGGGTCGACTACGACTGGATGCGTCTGTTCCCACGGCCGGCGCGTTTCGTCGATCTTCCTCATTACCCATGGCAGCATGAGCGTTTCTGGCTGGAGGAGGGTGCCGATGCGCTGGGGCTGCTGGCGCGCCACAAGGTGCACCCACTGCTGGGTTATCGCATGGCGCAGGCGCCGCTTCAGTGGGAGAATGTGCTTGATACCACGCTTTATCCTCACTTGGCCGATCATGCGGTGGGCGATGCGGTCGTCTTTCCGGCAGCCGGTTTTGCCGAGATGGCCTTGGCCGCCGCCTTCCAGTGGCACCCGGAGCGGTTGACTGACATCGCGGGTTTGGAGATCGTCGCCCCACTATTGCTAGAACACGCCAGCTCGAAGTGCGTGCGGCTCGCCATAGATGCGAGTGATGGGTGCTTTACAATTCGCAGTCGCGCAAGAAACGATCCTGGCCCGTGGTTGCTTCACGCCACTGGGCAGATCGCGGAGGCCGCCGGCACCGATCCGGTCATGCCGCTGGGTCAGGTTCCGGTCGGCGCTCCAGACGTAGACGCCGATCTGCATTATCAGTGCACACGGGCGGTGGGGCTGGATTACGGACCGGCGTTCCGTGCGGTCGCCGGCGTGTGGATCAGCGGGGAACGAGCGCTAGCGACGCTCGTGACTCCGGAGGTGATCAGGCCGGAGTTGATGCAGGCCCGTCTGCATCCTGCCTATCTCGACGGCGCGCTCCAATTGCTGGCTGATCTGCTGGCCCCGCGGTCACAGCCGAGCACCGCGCGCGCCTATATTCCGATCCGTATTGAACGTTTGCGGCTAGCCCAGGCCGGCGTCGCGGTGGAATTGGTTGAAGCGCAGTTGAAGCGTATCGGTAAGCGCGCGCTACTGGCCGATTTTCGTCTTTACGATGCGGTAGGCAGCCTTGTCGCCGAAGTGAGCGGGGCGCGTTTTCGTGCCGTGCAACTCAAGCGTTTGGCGACTGAGCATGTGCGGCAGGTAACAACCGTCGCGATCCCGCGTCCACGTCCGGCGGATACGGCTCACTCGGTGGTGGTGGCGGTAAGCACGCTCGCGGGGCTGGCGGCCGCGCGCTGGGGTGAGCCCGAGCGAATGGTCTGGCGCGGTCGTTACCTCGGCGAGGCCGAGCCCTTGCTGGACGCTTTGTGCGCGGCGTTTGCCCAGCGTGCCTTGCGGACCCTGGACCCGCGCGGGGCTTGGATCGATCCCGATCGGTTGTTGGCGTCCGGCGCGATCCCCACGTCGAATGAATCGTTGTTGCGCTGCCTGTTGCAGATGCTGACGGACGACGGTGTCCTGGAGCGGGTCGAGGGGCATTGGTTATGGCGGGACGATTCCATACTGCCTGATCCCGAAGATATTTGGATCAGTCTGATGGGTGACTATCCTGATCAAGCTGGGTTGATCGGCCTGGTGGGGCGCGCGGGTCTCAGGTTGCCGGAGATTCTCGCCGGGTCGATGAGTCCGGCGCTGGTGTTGGCCGGCGACGCTGACCTCGCCGCACTTGGGCCGTTCGGGACTGAACCCGGCCTGAAGCAGCGCCTGGCGGGGACGATTGCGGATCTCATCGGCGAGATCGCGGTGCGGTTGCCGTTCGGCCGTCGTCCGCGGGTCATCGAGTTGATTGGCGCCGTGCCGGATGCAGTCTGCATCGCCGCGTTGCTCGATGCGTCTCACGCCGATCTGGTGGTGGTCGCCCAGACGCCGGAGCGCGGCGCGGAACTCGCGGCCTTGCTGCTCCATCGCCCTGCCGTACGCACCTTGGTCATCGATCCGGCGGAGCCCGGGGCGGCGCGGGCGGACTTGGGCGGCTGGTTCGACTTGGTCATTCTTGGCAGCGGTTTGGCTGGTGGTGCTCCCGTCGACTTGCTGACGCGGTCGCGGTCGCTCATTGCTCAGGGCGGTCTCTTGGTCGTTTGTGAGCAATATCCGACCCGCGCTCATGACGTGAGTTTCGGTTTGCATCCGGAATGGTGGTCCAAGACTCACCGCTCGCGTTTGCGAACACCGGAGAGTTGGCAGGCGTTACTCGCCCGCAACGGCTTTCCGGATGCCGCGATCATTCCCGACACCCCTGACGCCATCTCCGGCCACTACCTGGTGTTGGCGACGCCGGATGGCGCGGCGCGAGCGATGGCCGCAGACCCGTGCGGCGATGCCCAGTCGCTCGGACCCTGGTGCATCATGGTCGACACCACGCCCTATGCGGTGGTGCTTGGGCAGACGCTGGCGGGCGTGCTGGCCGCGCGCGGCGATGACGTTTTGTGCATCGTTGCGGGTGACGGCGATAGCGGATCGGCAGCGGGCAACGCATCGATTGCGCTGCCGCTGGCCGATAGTGACGCCTGGCAGCGCTTACTCGTCGATCTGGGGTCTCACCAAGCGGCGCCGCGGGCGATCATCCACTTGGCCGGGCTGGATGTTCAGCCGGCGCGCGATGCTTCAGACTGCTTGGTGCGCCAGGAGCGAAGAGCGGCAGCGCTGCTTGCCTCGTTGCAAGGCTGTATCGCGGCTGGACAGACGCCGGACTATTATGTGATCACCGCGGGGGCCGGGGTCGGATTGCTGGACGCCGGGTGGTCGGGTCCGCGGGGTGGCGGCAGCGTCCAGGATGCCCCGCTGTGGGGATTGGCGCGGGTCGCCATGAATGAATGCCCAGGGCAGCGGGTGCGCTGGATCGACTTGGCAGAGTCACTGGCGCCGCCCCAGGCTGCCGATCTGCTGGCCGCGGAACTGCTGGCACCGGACGCCGAGGATGAGGTGATCTTGCTGTCGACCGCCCGTTATGTGCCGCGGCTCCGGGTCTTGGGGCCGGCATTGCCGGGCCGTGATGCGCCGACACCCTCCCGACGGCGTGTCTATCTGGACTTTGGCTCACCAGGGCCGCTCCGGAACCTTGCCTGGCAAGAGGGTGACGTTGCGGTCCCTGCGCCCGATGAGGTGGAGATTGCCGTGCGGGCAGTCGGTCTGAACTTCCGCGACGTGATGTACGCGATGGGACTCCTGCCCGATGAGGCGCTGGAAAGCGGTTTTTCCGGTCAGACGTTGGGTATGGAGCTTGCCGGGGTGGTCACTGCCGTCGGCGACGTCGTCACTGAGATCCGCGTCGGCGACGAGGTCATCGCTTTTGCCCCAGCCGCCTTCGCCAACCGCGTGATCACGCGTGCCGCCGTCGTGGTCGCCAAGCCGAAGGACTGGTCGTTCGCCGCGGCGGCGACCGTACCGACGGCCTTTTTCACCGCGTTTTACGCCATTGCTGAATTGGCGCAGTTGCAAGAGGGCGAACGCATATTGATTCATGGCGCCGCGGGCGGAGTGGGTCTCGCCGCCTTGCAGATCGCCAAGATGCGGGGGGCGGAGATCTTCGCTACCGCTGGTACGCCGGAGAAGCGTGATCTTGTCCGAATGCTCGGTGCCGACCATGTCTTCGACTCGCGTTCGTTAGCATTCGCGGATGATGTCCTGGCGATCACTGGCGGGGTCGGCGTCGACTGTGTCCTCAATTCACTCTCGGGTGAGGCAATCAGACGCAACCTGAGCGTCCTGCGCCCATTCGGTCGCTTTCTTGAACTCGGTAAGCGGGATTTTTACGAGAACACCCAGATCGGCCTGCGTCCGTTCCGCAACAACATCACTTATTTCGGCGTTGATGTCGATCAGTTGATGAGCGAGCGACCGCTGCTTGCTCGGCGCCTGTTCTTGGATTTAATGTCGCTGTTCAGGCACGGATTGCTCAAGCCGCTGCCTTACCGCGCTTTTGACGCTGCCGAAGTGGTCGATGCCTTTCGTTACATGCAGCACTCCCGCCAGATCGGCAAGGTGGTCGTTACCTTTGCGACCGATTTCGCACCAGTGTCTAAGCCAGCATGGGCCACGGAACCACTCCGGCTCTGCGCGGACGCGTCTTATCTGGTCACTGGCGGGTTGAGCGGATTCGGTCTGCGGACCGCTCGCTGGCTGGTTGCCAAGGGGGCGCGATCCTTAGTCTTGTTGAGTCGACGCGGTGAGTTCGGCGAGGACGCTCCAGACGAGGCGCTTGCCGAACTGCGTGCGGCCGGGGTCCGGGTGCATGCCCCCGTCTGTGATGTCACCAACCGGTTCGCGCTCGCCGCGATTATCGAGCAGGTGGCGGCGGAATTGCCGCCGTTGCGCGGGATCATCCATGCGGCGATGGTGATCGACGATGGGCTGTTACGAACTCAGGACGTTGCGCGGTTGCACCGCGTCCTGGCACCCAAAGTACTGGGCGCCCTGCACCTCGATGCTTTGACCCGCGATCAGTCGCTGGACTTTTTTGTGCTCTGTTCCTCCGCGACAACCCTATTCGGCAATCCGGGGCAGGGCAGCTACGTGGCGGCCAATATGACGTTGGAGGCGCTGGCCGCAGAGCGTCGGGCACACGGATTGGCAGCCACCTGTATCAGCTTCGGACCGATTGCTGACGTCGGTTATCTGGCGAGCAACCCCGAACTTCGCGAGACGCTGGTCGCGCGGATGGGTGGCGCGCCGCTGCAGGCGGACGAGGCGCTGGTCATCCTCGAACAGATGCTGGTTTCCAACACCTCGAATCTTGGTGTTCTCGATCTCGCTTGGGGGGTGATGGCGCGCCTGTTGCCGTCGGCCGCGGCACCGAAGTTTCTGGAGCTTGCCGCCGCTGGTGCGGATACGGCCGGCACTGCCGAAGGCGACGAGGATCTGCGTCGCCAGCTCGATGCACTGGACTTGGGAGCGCTGCGCGATGCGGTCGCCGACATCCTCCGGCAGGAATTATGCGAGATCTTGCGGTTAGCACCGGAAAAGATCGACAGTAATCAGTCGCTCTACGACTTGGGCATGGACTCCTTGATGGGTGTCGAACTGATCACCGCATTGGATGCCCGCTTAGGACTGACCCTGCCGTTGCTGGCGATCAGCGAGGGACCGACGATCGCGCGTCTGACCGAACGAATCGTTCATGCGTTGCGCCCGTTGGATACGAGTGAAGCCGAATCGGATACCCCCGCTGATTTCACCCGGCAAGTACAGCAATTGGCTGAACAACACGGTGATTCCCTGGCACCCGAGTTTGTTCAAACGCTGTCGGTGGAGGTCGGGGCGTCCGTCCAGGCAGGGACTCTGTCATTGACGAGAGATGCTGGATAATGGCCTGGTCAACCAAGGGGTTTCAGGGGATCACGGGGCCGCTCAAGGAGCGTCTTATCCAGCAGGGCCTGGAACGGCGGGCGCGTCGGTCCGAACGTGGGCTTGCCGAGGATCTTGACGCCAATGGTGGCGACGACGCAATTCCGAATCGGGGGAACGGTTCCGATGAATCGTGTCGCTTCGACCTCGACCCGGCCTATCAACAGTTGCGACTCGTCGGCGAAGGAGCCGCACGCCTGGGTATCTCCAACCCGTTTTTTCGTCCCCACGATGGGATTGCCGGCAATACGACCGTAATCGCGGGCCAAACCTACATTAATTTTTCCAGCTACAACTACCTTGGACTCTCCGGGCATCCTCTGGTCAGTGCCGCTGCCAAGCAGGCGATCGACGACTATGGGACATCGGTGTCGGCCAGTCGCCTGGTTTCTGGGGAACGACCGATCCATCGCGCCTTGGAAGAGGCGTTGGCGCGGCTGCATGGGGTTGATGATTGCATCACCTTTGTCAGCGGTCATGCCACCAATGTCACCACTATCGGCGTTCTGTGTGGTCCCGGGGACTTAGTCTTACATGATTCATTGATTCACAATAGTATATTGCAGGGAATCGCCCTATCCAAGGCCAAGCGTCTCTCGTTCCCTCACAATGATTGGGCCGCCGCGGACCGCCTGTTGAGCGAGATCCGCGGTCAGTTCCGGCGTGTTCTGATCATTATCGAGGGGCTCTACGGCATGGATGGAGACGTCCCGGATCTGCCGCAGTTCATTTTGGTCAAATTGCGACACCATGCGCTGTTAATGGTGGACGAGGCCCATTCATTTGGGGTATTGGGCGCACGTGGACTGGGAATTCGGGAGCATTTCGGGGTGGACGGGGGTGCGGTCGACATCTGGATGGGGACTTTGAGCAAAGCCCTGGCCGGCTGTGGCGGCTACATCGCTGGCGGGCGTGTGCTGACGGAACTGCTCAAATGTTCGGCTCCAGGGTTTGTCTACAGCGTCGGCATGGCCCCGCCGCTCGCCGCCGCATCCCTGGCCGCCCTGGCCGTCCTCCAGGCTGAGCCGGAGCGTGTGGCGCGGCTGCGGGAGCGAGCGCAACTTTTTTTTGAATTGGTCAAACGTTGCCGGATCGACGTCGGTCTGAGCCAGGGTCTTTCTATCGTACCCGTCATCACGGCGAGTTCAATCAAGGCCGCGCGCCTCGCCGACGCGCTGTTTCGTCGCGGCATCAACGTGCAACCAATTGTCTATCCGGCCGTTAACGAGCGGGCCGCTCGATTACGCTTCTTCCTGAGCTGCGAGCATACCGAGGACCAGATCAGGGCCGCGGTTGACGCTTTGGCGGCAGCGTTGCGAACCCTGTGAGTCCACCTGCGCGTCCGCTGGTCCGGGTCGTCTTCTGCGGTACTGCCGGGTTGTATTCGGCTTTGGTGCTCCAACGGTTACTGGCCTGTCGCGATCTCGAAGTCGTCGGTCTGATTCGTTCTACCCGAGTGCTGCGCGCCCGCTTCGGCTTTTTGCGTGGTGCCTGGCACCAAATTCGGATCAGCGGTGTATTCTACGCAGCCTATCTATGGATGGCGACGGATTGGACGGAGACCCTGTGCCGATGTTCACTGGGGCATTTGGCTCGCCGTCACAATCTCCCAACCCTGACGACTCGCAATGTCAACGATGCGGCCGGGCTCGCCTTCGTCACCGCTGCGCAACCAGACGTATTGGTGAGCTGCTTCTTCAATCAGCGGATCGGGGATGCGGTGCGGCGGTTGCCGCGGCGTGCCGCGGTCAATCTGCACCCCTCGCTATTGCCCGCGTTCAAGGGGGTCGATCCGGTGTTCCATGCGCGGCTGCGGCAGGCGCCGTCGCTCGGCGTGACGATCCACCACCTGACTGATCGCTTCGATGCGGGATCGATCCTGCGACAGCAGGCGTTACCGGATGTCGCTGCTGACAGCCTGTTCATGAGTACCGCCCGGCTGTTCGACCACGGCGGATGCTTGCTGATCAGCCTGCTTCGCGATGGTTCCGACACCCAACCCGGCATCCCCCAGGTCAGCACCGACGCCTACGATAGCTGGCCAACCGCGGGCCAGGTTCGGCAATTGTGCCGACGTGGAATCGCACTCTTGCGCATGAGGGACCTGGCATGGGCGCGACGCCAGTGATCGGACGGTAGCCAACGGCTGGGGGTGAGCGGCCGAGATCTCCGGAGCTGCGAGCTCGATCCTGCCGCCACCGAGTCATGACCAAGGCCGTCGCGGCGCCTTGTCCCGTGCGCTGTTCGCCAATCTTCTAGAGGGTGTCAAGGCGCCTGATGCTTGTGATAGGCACCGGCAGCGACTAAAATATCGGGCTTGTGCCTCAAGCCGCCGCGGTGCCCGCCATCGTCTCCCAATACTCCCACCGTTGCTCCTGCTCGTCGTCTTGGGAGGCTCATGCGTCAAAGGTCATTCGCATGGCTGTCAGTGTTCCGATAGAATCCGGCAATAGTTGCGATGTCCGAGATCATCCTGCCTGAACCAGCGTCCGTGTCCGATCAAGTTCGGCCGCGCCGGTTTTTTCCGCAGTTGCGGCAAGTGAACACGCTCTTCATGCTGACGGTCGTCATGCCGACCGTGCTTGCCGTTCTGTATTTCGGGGTGATTGCTTCAGATGTCTTTCTCTCCGAGTCACACTTCGTTGTGCGTGGTCCGCAGCGAACGTCGGCCGCCGGTCTCACGTCGTTGTTGCAAGGTGTGAGTGGCGGCTTTTCGCGGTCGGTTGAGGATAGCTACAGCGTGACTGATTTTATGATCTCGCGTGATGCCTTGCGATCACTTGAGGACGAACTGAATCTAACGCAGGCGTTTGGGTCAGATGGCATAGACATACTCAGCCGCTTCGCTGGACTCGATCGGGACGACAGTTTTGAAGCGCTTCACCGCTATTACCAAAAGATGGTCGGTGTAACGGTGGATGCCGCGTCTCCTATTTCAGTTCTCAGTGTCCGTGCCTTCTCGGCAGAAGACGCTTTCCGTATCAATGAGCGATTGTTGGAACTGAGCGAGCAGTTGGTCAATACGCTTAACGCGCGTGCCCGCCAGGATATGATCCAGTTCGCCCAGTCGGTTGTGGCCGATGCCGAGCAGCGTGCCCGCACGGCGGCTGAAAGGGTCTCTGAATTTCGCCACCGTCAGTCAGTGTTCGATCCGGAAAAGCAGTCGGCGATACAGCTCGAACGGGTCTCGGTTCTTCAGGGGGAGCTGAGCATCAGCAAGACCCGATTGGCACAGATTCGTAGTCTGGCGAAAAACAATCCGCAGATCGATCCGCTGCAAAAGATGGTGGACGCAACAGAGGCGGAAATCGCTTCGGAAACCGCAAAAGTCGTGGGTGGTCGGGTGTCGCTGGCGGATAAGGCGGTAGAGTACGAGGGATTGGTCCTGGAGCAAGAACTTGCTGCGAAGCAGTTGGAGACCTCCTTGATTTCGCTGGTTCAGGCGCGTGACGAGGCGCAGCGCAAGCAACTCTACCTGGAGCGTATCGTTCAGCCCAGTATGCCCGATGTTGCGCTTGAGCCGCGGCGCATCCGCAGCATCGTCGCTACCCTCATCCTCGGATTGATCGGTTGGGGCATGCTCTCGCTCGTGGTAGCCGGAGTGCGCGAGCATCACGATTAGGGTGTTAGCGTGGTCAGCGATACACCATTATTCCGTTCGTTAGCGATTCAAGCCCGTGTCATCGGCGCGCTCCTACTGCGGGAGATCATTACCCGTTATGGCCGTCATAATATCGGATTTTTTTGGTTGTTTCTGGAGCCGATGATCTTCACGCTCGGTGTTACACTATTATATGGGTACCTGCGGCCGATGCATGGCGCGATGTCGATCATCCCGTTCGCCATCACCGGCTATTCGTCCGTGCTGATGTGGCGCAATGCGGCCAGCCGTTGCTCCAAGGCGATCGAACCGAATCTCTCGCTGCTCTATCATCGCAATGTAACCACGCTCGATATCTTTGGCGCTCGGCTCTTACTCGAGATTTCCGGGGCCACCATCTCCCTGATCGTGCTCTTGGCGGTCTTTATTTTTGCCGGCTATGCACCGATGCCCGCGGATCCTCTGACGATGGTTGGCGCTTGGTTGCTCCTTGCCTGGTTCGGCGGCGCGCTCGGGCTCATCGTCGGGGCTCTGTCGGAGCGCTCGCAGACCTTCGAGCGCATCTGGCATACGCTGACCTATCTGATGTTTCCGCTCTCCGGGGCGCTCTTTATGGTAGACTGGCTGCCGGCCAAGGCACAGTCACTGATCCTCTGGGTGCCGATGGTTCATGGCGTGGAGATGCTGCGCGACGGTTACTTCGGATCGGCAGTGCGCACGCATTATGACGTCGGCTATCTCGTACTCGTCAATTTCATTATGCTCTGGGTCGGTTTGCTCTTGATTGACCGCGGTAAGTACTTGGTGGCTTCCGAATGATCACGTTGCGGGGGGTGTCCAAAGATTATCGCACCCGTGAGGGTGGTCGCCACGTGTTACGGGATATCAATCTGCAGATTGACCGTGGCGCGAAGATCGGCATTCTCGGCCGCAATGGTTCCGGTAAGTCGACCCTGATCCGGCTGATCGGCGGGGCCGAGCACCCGACCTGCGGTGTGATCAAGCGCGAGATGACGGTATCCTGGCCGCTCGCGTTCAGCGGCGGATTTCAGGGCAGCCTGACCGGTTTGGATAATTTGCGTTTCATTTGCCGTGTCTACGGTGCCGATATCGATCGGGCCCGGCCTTTTGTCGAGGATTTTTCCGAACTCGGCGTTTACTTTCGAGAGCCGGTGAAGACCTACTCCGCCGGTATGCGCGCCAGACTGGCCTTCGCTTTGTCGATGGCTATCGAGTTCGATTGTTACTTGATCGACGAAGTGCTGGCTGTCGGTGATTCGCGGTTCCATGAAAAATGCCATCACGAGCTCTTCGAGAAGCGGCGTGATCGCGCGTTGCTCATGGTGTCGCATTTGCCCCAACATATACGCGAGTACTGCAGCACGATCTACGTGCTGAGCGCTGCGCGAATTCAGCGATTTGATGATGTCGACGAGGCCTATGCATATTTCGCCGAATGTGGGTAGCACGACCAGCATCCTGTTCGATCTGAAGCCGGCTTTGGATGGATATGCCGGTATCCCGCAGGAGACGCGCTTGCTGTTTCGAGGGCTGCGATCATTGTCTTCCTGCGACGTGACCGGACTCATCCAACATGGTGCGCGGCGGTTGCGGTCCGGCTCCGCCACCGCGCGGTCGTCGAACCCGCGCGCTTACCAGATCAACCGTTCGTCACGTATTGTCGTTGCGTTGCGTGATATGCCCGCGGCGAGCCCCGGCGAGGCGGATGTGCAGGTCTTGGCTCCCGGGACGAAGAGTGCCAATTCAAACGTCGGTCTCAACTCCGTACTACATGCCGTGGGATTGTTCTTGTTGCTGCAGTCAGCGCAGTTGGGGGACCGGTTGGGCCGGCGTCTTGAGCCCACTCCGTTCGCCTCTGAATTATTCGATGACTTCGTCTGGCGGACTTTCTTCAGTAAGACATTGAAGTCCGCGGACAAGTCGTTAGTGACGTCATCCCGGTTTCAGACCCTGAGTGTGTCGCGTAAGCGGCTGCATCAAGTCGGTCTGGCCGGCCGCCGCTGGTCGAGAACGCCGCGCTATCTCAGCATCAACACCCATGGCAGCGATGTGCTGTTGGCCCAGACACCATTCCCCGCGCGCGTCTCCGACGGGACGCAACTGGTGATCCGGTACCATGACACGATACCCATATTTTTCCCTCATACGATCAATGACAGCGTTTTCCATCAGGCGTCACATTATTACGCGTTGCAGGACAATGTTCGTGCCGGTGCCTGGTTTTCATGTGTTTCTGAATCCACGCGGCGTGATCTGCTGACGGTCTTTCCGGAGGCTGAAGCCCGAACGTCAGTGATTCATAACATGGTCTCCGACGATTATTTCGACGAACTTTCAGCGTCCGCTTACGTGCCTCAGATTCTCCGCAGTCGGCGCGCTCAGTCCCGTGCTGTTACCGCAGATCTGAGTTCCTTGGAACCTGCACTCAGGGGCTCGGACACCGGGTTTGATTACTTGCTGATGGTTTCAACGATCGAGCCGAGGAAGAATCACCTGTTGTTAACCGCCGCGTGGGAGCGCTTGAAGTACAATGCCATGCCGCGGTTGAAATTGGTCGTTGTCGGCAGCCAGGGTTGGGCCTCCGCGTCGGTACTCGACGTCTTTCGTCCCTGGATTGAGCTGGGTGATCTCTTTTATCTGAACAATGTCCCGTCGGCAGAACTCAGAGTGCTCTATCGACACGCTGCAGCGACTGTTTGTCCCAGCCTGGCGGAGGGATTCGACTATTCCGGTATCGAGGCAATGCGCAGTGGTGGGGTGGTGATTGCGTCCGGCATTCCAGTACATCGTGAAATCTACGGGGATGCGTCGGCCTATTTCGATCCATACTCCGCGGAAGACGCCGCCGCGGTCATTGGCAACGTGTTGTCCGGTGAGTCGCTCGGGTTACGGGAGCAGTTGCGGGTCGCGGGTGCACGCGTCGCGGCTCGCTACACCTCTGAGCATCTCCTGTCCCAGTGGGAGGGCTTTTTTCACGAGCTCAAGAAGTCTTGATCGTATGACCGAATGTTCAGTAAGGTGCTGGAGAGCAAAGTGACCATTGTTGTAACCTGTGGCTATCCTGGTTCAAGGTACGAAGAAGTGCACGGTTTGTTTACGGCATCCGGGCTCAGTGAAACCACGCCATCCCGCCGTGAGGGTCTAACGGTCGGGTGGTTCCATGAGCAGGCGCTCAAGGCGCACGGGGTATCCCCACAGGATGACGAAGCGGTCTTGCAACTTGCTCCCGGAAGACTCTGGGAAGAGCTGGCAATCGACTTGGTCTTGGGGAATTTACAGAAAGAAAATTGGGGGTGGGCGGATTGGCGATCCCTATGGTTGTTAGAGTTCTGGCGCGATTTTGATCCGCAGATTCGCTTTGTTCTCGTCTATCAGTCGCTGGATGTGCTGGTTGCTGAACTGGTACAAAGCGGTGCTACGATGTCCGCTCAGGACCTCTTGCAGATCACGAGGCTGTGGCTTTCCATCCATCGCGAGTTGGTGCGTTTTCATCACCGTAATCGGGGTCGGTCGATCCTGGTCAATGGCGATCGGGTGTTCCAGGCTCCGGAACTATTCGTCGCCAAGGCGAGCGACTGTCTTCAGTTGCCATTGCACTGGCCGGCCGCGGCTGATATTCCGGCACCGGGAGCACCATCAGCGCTGGCCAGGCTGTTGGTAAAGTCATTGCCCTGGGTGGAAGGCGATGTCAGCACACTGTGGGGGGAGTTGGAAGCCGTCGCCGAGTTCGGATCTGATGAGCAGGAGTCTGAGCACCCGTCGGTCGAGCATGCGGTCACTGAGTTTCAGGGACTCGTAGCGGCGCTCAATCGGGCCGAGTCGCGCTTTACCATCGTCACGATGGAAAACGATGCGTTGCAGCAGGCGCGAACCGAGCATGATCGGCTCGTCGATGAGTTAAATAGTCAGTTGAGCGCCGTGCGGAGTGCACAGGCGGCCGCGGAGGCGGCGGTAGAGACGGAACGTGCGGCGAAGGTCGAGCACGTCAAGGAGAACGAGCAGCTATTGGTGCACTTGCATCAAGTGCAAGAGGAGTTGGAACGTTATTTCTACAAGGATCAAGGCGATGCGTTGCAGCAGGCACAAGTCGAGCATGGTCGGCTCGTCGATGAATTGAACAGTCGGTTGAACGCCGCGCGGAGTGCACAGTCGGCGGCGGAGAAGAGCGAGGCCGCGGCGAAAAACCGCGTGGACAAGGCTGAAGCGGTTAATCGGAGCGAGGCGCAAGCGCGGCAGCAGGAGCAGATCAAGCACCAACAGCTTATTGATGATCTAAAGCGTCAACTGACTACCGCGCGGAATGCACAAGCGGCGGCGGAGGCGGCGGTATCCAAAGAACGCGCGGCCAAGGTCGAGCAGGCCAAAGAGTGCGACCTGCTGCTCGCGCAATTACATCAAGTGCAGGAGGAACTGGAGTCTTATTTCTTGCAGGATCAAGCGCGGGGGGGCAACGCTCTCCTGGCTTCGGCGTTGCCGCCGGGCAATGCCGATGCGTGGAATCCGCTGCGTCCGGTGGAGTGGCTCTTGGATTTGCGGGAGGAGATCGTCGGCGAGAACTGGTACTATGCGGAACACGATGGGCGGTGGGCGGGGCCTGAGGCTCGGAGTTCGCTCGAACTGCCGGCGCTCCCGCGTGGTCGTTATCAGATCCGATTCGACATTGTCGATACGATGCAGCCGGAGATCCTCGCTGGCCTAACTGCGGTACTGAACGGCACGCGACTTGATCTGGAGCCGATCAAGGCTGAATTGCCCGCGCTGGTCATTGCCTTGTATGATGCCGGCGACGCCCCGACCGAGGGTCAGTGGCGGCTGGAGTTGCTGTTTCCTGGGCTGGTCTCACCAGCCGAGCGCGGCTCCGAAGATGAACGTCGGCTGGCGATACGACTGCGTACCGTGCGAATCATCGCGGTGGATGAGAAAGCGCAGCAGGAGCAGATACCGCCGCTCGGCGAAGGGAAGAAAAGGAAGCGTAGATGGTGGAACAGAGGTTGATCAGTCGCAGTGTACTCAGATTTATGCTCGGCGGGAAACCGACTAGCAGTTGATCGGCAATGCCGGGGCGCTGTCTCCATCGGCGAGCGTCATGGCTTCGTGGATGGGGGCGAACTGGCCTGGCATTCGCTGCGGCGTTTTTGTATTTACCGGCGTGGGAATCGCTGGTTAGGTATGGATTGGCTGGAGCCTGGGGCGGCTTTTTTACTGCCGTCAGCAGTGGTTGCCAAGTGGGGCGGCACGCGTGCGGCCCTGCCGGAAGCGATCTTAACGCGCTTCATTCGGCCGGTGATCAGTACCGCGCCAATCGTGATCCGGCAGCGGTGCCGGCATCCCGGCGATGACCATTTCTGGCAGTATCCTTGCGGCACTGAACGCCAGGCTGATGAGAATCACCAGAAGATTGCGTTGGGAGCAAACCTTGACCGTGGTGGCGAAACCATCCATACCTATCTGGGGCTGCCGTGGGCCACCTATATCGATCGTAAGCGCTTTCCGGAGGAGATTCTGCAATGGCTGCGACCGCGGATTACCGGATGGCGGCGACTGGCCTGGGAGCAGGGGTATCGGTTGGCCGTTCATACGGTCTGTCAGCAGATATACTGGCGGCGCCTCATCGACCGCTTTCGCGAGCTTGGCGTGACTGATTTGCACTTGTCGCATTGTGAACGTGCGGTGCGGGAAGCCCGGACCTCCGGGAGTCTGCGAATTCACAGTTGGCCCCTGATCGCGGTAAATGTTGAGGATCATACGCGTGGTGAGGGGCTTGAGCCCGGGCGGCTGGTTGCTTGCCGGCGCTATCTCGCGTCATTTATCGGCGCTTATCTGCCTCACTATCGATCGGATGCTCGGCTGCGGTTGTTGGATGCGGCGCGGCGTGATGGCGGCGATGATGTGATTGTCGAGGTGAGTGACGAGTGGCATTTCGAGAAGACCGTCTATCAAGAGCAGGTGGGTAATATCCCGCTGACGCTTCGGGATCGTGAGTCGCAGGCCGCCGCGACCAGACGTTACAATGAAGTGTTGTCGGATTCGGTCTTTTCGTTGTGTCCGGAAGGCGCCGGACCTAATACGTTACGTTTATGGGAGTCGCTGGCGGTGGGTGCGATTCCGGTCATTCTGGCGGAGCAGTGGGAACCGCCGGCATGTCTGCGCCGCAGCGGGGCGGCGGCGGAATGTTGTCTTTTTTTCAAGGCGAGTGAGATTGGTCGGCTGTTCACGGAACTGCGGGCAATCAACCGTGAGCGCATTCGGTCAATGTCGGCGGCAGGTCCGCGGGTCTATGCCGAGGCGCGCGAATTGCGGGCTTTTGCGGTAAATGATACTGGTGTTTGCGGTGGTCGTAATATCCAATAGCGGGTGGCGCAAGTGAATCAGTGTGACGTTAAGGCTGACGCCATGCCGGCGGGGACCGCGGGTGGCACTGACCACGGGTGCCCAACCGTCTCAGTGGTCATGCCATCCCGCAATCAGGCGGGTTATCTCGAGTCGGCGGTGGTGAGCGTGTTGAGTCAGGACGTCACCGCGTTGGATCTCTGTGTGGCGGATGGGGCCTCGACCGATGAGACGCCGCAGCGGCTCGCACGGCTCGCGCAGCGCTTCGGCCGGCGTCTGCGCTGGCAATCGGAACCGGATTCCGGACCTGCCCAGGCCGTGAATAGGGCGCTGGCGCGCAGTCGAGGAGAGATTATCGGCTGGCTCAACGCCGATGATTGTTATGCCCCGGGTGCGATCCAAAGCGCGGTTGATTTCTTTGCCGCCCACCCCGCTGCGGTGATGGTTTACGGTGAAGCCGAACATATCGACGCCGCGGGCAAGCCGCTAGGTCGCTATCCGACTCGCTTACCGGAGGAGACGCTATCCGGATTCCAGGCCGGGTGCTTCATCTGCCAGCCGACCGTCTTCCTGCGTCGTTCGGTGTTCGCCCAAGTCGGGACGCTCGACGAGGGTCTGGCGACCGCCTTTGACTTTGACCTCTGGTTGCGGATCTTTCAGCAATTTCCCGGCCGTATTGGGTATGTTGATCGGGTTCAGGCTTACTCTCGGCTGCATGCGGGATGTATTACCCGTACGCAGCGCCGATTGGTTGCAGAAGAAGCGGTCCGGTTGCTTGCACGGTACCTGGGCCGCGCTCAGGACCACTGGTTGCGCACCTATGTGAACGAAGCCCTCGCGAGCTATCCGTTTGGCGATGTCCGAGGCGCCATTCAAGAGCATGTCGCGGAATTTGTAGCGGGCTTGGCAGGGTATCTTGAACCTGCCGCGGCACATCAGTTGCGGCAAGATCTTCAAACCGACGCGCGCTTGTGTCTGGCGCGCACCGGCATCGCCGTGGATGTCTATCCGGATGGCTGGGCACCGCGAGACCTGGAGCTGCGGATGGCCGGGCAATCCGTTCCACAGCGTGCGCTGCGGCTGCACTGCCAACATGCTTGGCCATTTGCCGCGTCGCTTGAGCTCGTGCTTGGTCCGAGTTGGGCCGCAGCATCGCGGATGCGCATCGCTGCGCCCGGGCCCTTCATCATCGAGATTCCCTTGGCGGATGTGCCGCCGGGGGCGGACGTGACGGTGCGGATCACCGCCGATCGGGTGTTTGTGCCGCGGCTGTTTCGGGCCGACCATGACGATGGTCGGGGATTGGCGTTTATCGTTCGCGGCTTGGAGTTGGTTTAGGGTGAAGAGCAGGACGGACCTTGGCTTTCGGATCATCCGTTGGTTGCCGCTGATCGTGTCGAGCGCGCTGCTGGTCGGGTGTTCCTGGTCGGGGGATTGGCTGGCGGCGGCGGGGCCGAGTTACCGGCAGGTCAAGTCTGCCGGCGCCGATCCGCGTGCCTCTGGTATCCAGGTCGTGGAGCTGACCGATTCAGTCGCGCGGCGGTTGCTGGCAAACCAACGAGCGATCTTGTTTTCGGAGACCTTGGGTAGCGCGGCTCAGCGGTCGCCCGGTGTCGGCCCCGGGGATGTGTTGGAGATCACGCTCTGGGAAGCGCCCCCGGGACTGCTCTTTGGCAGCGGTTCGGCGGGCCCCGCTGCCGGTCCGGCGACCGCCAGCGCTACGACCTTACCGGCGCAAATGGTGAGTGCCGATGGCGCGGTCGGTCTGCCGTTCCTTGGGCAGTTGCCGGTGGCCGGCAAGACGACGCAAGAGATTGAGGCCGAGATCGTGCGTCGGCTGCAGGGCAAGGCCAATCAGCCACAGGCATTGGTCCGCATCACGCTCAATTCGACTGCCAATGTCACCGTGGTCGGCGAGGTGACAACCAGTGCGCGCGTGCCTTTGACTGCGCGCGGCGAGCGTTTGTTGGATGCTTTGGCGGCCGCCGGGGGGCTACGGCAGCCGCTCGATAAAATGACCCTGCAAGTGACCCGCGGAAACCAGGTGGCGGCAATGCCGTTACAGGAGGTCGTCCGTGATCCCCTGCAGAACATTCTGCTGCAATCGGGCGATGTGATCGCTGCCCTTTACCAACCGCTGAGCTTCACCGTGCTGGGGGCGGCCGGAAAGAACGAGGAGATCAATTTCGAAGCGCAGGGTATTTCGCTTGCCCAGGCGTTGGCGCGGGCCGGTGGACTCTTGGATAACCGTGCGCGCGCGAGCGGGGCATTTGTGTTTCGGCTGGAGCAGGCCGGTGCCCTGGAATGGGCCGTGCCGCCGCGGATCACGCCGGACGGCCGGGTCGCGGTCATTTATCGTGTCAACCTGCGTGACCCGGCAACCTTCTTCGCCGCGCAGAGTTTCCCGATTGAAAATAAAGATATCCTGTATGTCTCCAACGCCAGCGCTGCTGAGTTGCAGAAGTTCCTGAATCTCATTGTATCGGTGGTCTATCCGTTGGTGAATGTCGGGAACTCGGTCGGAAACCTGGGCAATTGAACGATTGGATCGGGATTCTTGCGATGCGCGATCTCCTCATCGACATTACCCGTCTGATCGGACGCTTCATGCAAGGACGGCTGCCGACCGGTGTGGATCGCGTGGGCTTGGCGTACATCGAGCACTATCGGCATCGGGCGCTGGCGGAAGTGCGCTGGGTTGGCCGGGGTTTTACGCTGTCCCGCGGTCTGTCGGACCGCCTGTTCGACCGGTTGCTGTGTCCCTGCGAACGTCACCGGACAGCGACGCGGATGCTGGTGGCGCGAGGGATCATCGCTGCCATGGGACGGCCTGCCGTAACACACCGTCTGCTGCTCAATACCGGCCACAGTGGGCTGGAGCACCACGGTTACGCCCGGGTCCTAGCCCGCCGACGGGTGCAACCGGTCTTCCTGCTTCACGACCTGATTCCGATCACGCACCCGGAGTATTGCCGTCCCGGCGAGGGCCAGCGGCACCGTACCCGTCTGAATACGATGCTTGATCTGGCGCGCGGAATCATCACGAATTCCCAAACGACCTTGGAAGAGTTGGGTGCCTATGCACGACGGATTGCCCGTGACCTGCCCCCTGCAATGGCGGCACCGCTGGCGCCCGGCTTGCTTGCCATGCCGCCCGCACCGCGGCCGCTGGACGCACCTTACTTTGTGGTGCTAAGCACCATCGAGCCGCGCAAAAATCATTGGCTATTGCTGCATGTCTGGCGTCAGATCATTGCCGACTTGGGTGCGTCGGCACCGCGTCTGGTCGTCATTGGTCAGCGCGGGTGGGAGTGCGAGAACGTGGTCGATCTGCTGGAGCGCTGTGAATCCCTGCGGGAGGTGGTGCTGGAGCGTTCAGAGTGTTCGGATACCGAGTTAGTCAACTATCTGCATCATGCCCAGGCGTTGTTGTTTCCGTCGTTTGCTGAAGGGTACGGGATGCCCTTGATCGAAGCGCTGTCCCTCGGTGTGCCGGTCATCGCGAGTGACTTGCCGGTCTTTGCGGAGATCGCAGGCGATGTCCCTGAGTATATCGACCCGTTGGATGGTCGCCGCTGGCGCCAGGTCATCGAGTCCTATGCCGTTGCGGACAGCGGACCCCGGTCAGCGCAATTGGAGCGGATGGCGCGGTTTGCGGTACCCTCTTGGAAGCAACACTTTGCGGTTGTCGACACCTTTTTGGAACGGGTCTGTGCCTGAGGTTCCCGTGGCTACAGCAGAAGTGATCTATGCCCTGAATTTCGCTTACTGGAAGCGGCGATCGGTGCGGCGGTTCCTGGCCGGATCGCGGGTGTTTTTTGTGAACTGCGCGCAACGGGCCGCGCCTGGCAGCACGCTGGCCGTTTGGGGGCGGCGAGCGATTCCTGGCGGGCTGCCGCCAGGGGTGCGGGTGCTGCGGCTGGAGGACGGTTTCTTACGTTCGATTGGCTTGGGTGCCGATCTGATTCCGCCGGTCTCCTGGGTGGTCGACCGTCGTGGGATTTATTATGACGCGACAGGACCATCCGATCTCGAGGTGATCCTGGCCGAGACCGATTTTTCTCCGTCGATGCTCCAGCGCGCGCGCGCATTGCGGGAGTCGATCGTGGCCGGTGGCTTGACGAAGTACAATACCGGCGATGCAGTCTGGTCCCGCCCACCCGCTGCCCGGCGGGTCGT
The DNA here is from genome assembly GCF_903933125.1 of uncultured Lamprocystis sp. GTDB lineage: Bacteria > Pseudomonadota > Gammaproteobacteria > Chromatiales > Chromatiaceae > Thiodictyon. Next base: position 23,162 of record NZ_CAIZIZ010000333.1, read on the forward strand.
GTTGGTTCCGGGGCAGGTGGAGACTGATGCCTCGTTGCTCTACGGTGCCCCAGGGGTTCGCACCAACGTGGGATTGCTGTGCGCCGTGCGCGCCGCCAATCCGGATGCGTATGTGGTCTACAAGCCGCATCCCGATGTTGTGGCCGGGTTGCGTGCTCCCGGAGCAGACGAGGGACGTGCGCTGGACTGGGCGAATGAACAGATCACGGAGGTTGGCATGGGGAGACTGTTATCGCTGGTGGACGAGGTCCACGTGCTGACCTCGCTGGCGGGATTCGAGGCGCTCCTGCGTGGGAAGCCGGTGACCTGCTACGGGCAACCGTTTTATGCAGGTTGGGGTCTGACGACAGATCAGCTGCCGCTTGAGCGTCGGACGCGTCGGTTGTCACTGAATGAACTGGTGGCCGGGGCCCTGGTGCTTTATCCGCGCTATGTGAGTCCCCGAACCGGCAGCTTGACCACACCGGAGCAGGCACTCGATGATTTGCTTGAATGGCGTGCCCGTGTCGGCAAGGGAGTGACTTGGTGGCGTAAGGTCGTGCGCGTCATTCTGCGGCGGATTGTCGGTGTGCGATGACTGGAATGCGTTCTTACCTGTTTCTGCAAGGACTCGCGACGCCGTTCTTCACGCGTCTGGCGGATCGACTGCGGGCGGATGGTCACGCCGTTCATCGCGTCAATTTCTGCGCCGGCGACGCGTTCTACTGGGGCACCCGCGCGGCTTGGCATTTTCGCCGCGGTCAGCATCGGCTGCCTGACTTTATCGATGGCTGTATCAAGCGCAGCGACTGTTCGGATCTGATTCTGTTCGGTGATCTCCGGCCGATCCATCGTCAGGCGATCACGGTGGCTAAGTCCCACGGGTTGCGTGTGCATTGTTTTGAGGAGGGCTATGTGCGGCCCAACTGGATCACCTGTGAGCGCGGAGGCGTGAACGGGCACTCGGCTTTGCCGCGGGATCCCCAATGGTATCGCACCGTCAATGCCGCCCTTCCCGATCCCGGCGAAGGCCGACTGGTGCGTGTTCCGCTGCCGGTGCGCGCGGCTCAGGACTTGGCGTACCGCATGGCGAATACACTCAACGCCGTGACCTATCCGCGCTATCGCACGCATCGCCCCAAACATGCCGCGCTCGAGTATTTGGGTTGGATGCGGCGTTTCGCTCAATTGCCACTGCGCGCGCGCGATGAGCAGCAGCGGATCGCTCACCTGCTGGGGCGTAAGCAACCGTTGTTCATTCTGCCCTTGCAGCTCAGTGGCGATGCTCAGATCGTCCACCACTCGCCGTTCGCCGACATGGCGCAGGTGATTGACCAGGTCTTGCGCTCGTTCGCTGGCTGCGCCCCGGCGCGGGCTGAGATCCTGGTCAAGAATCACCCGTTGGATACCGGACTCTTTCCCTATCGTCGCTACATCGCCGCGCTCGCCGCCGAGCTGGACTTGACTGGTCGGGTTCACTATGTGGAGACCGGACACCTGCCGACTCTGTTTGCGCATGCGGCCGGGGTGGTGGTGGTCAACAGCACGGTCGGGATGTCGGCGCTACATCAGGGGCGTCCGACGAAGGCCCTGGCTCGACCGATTTATGACCTGCCCGGCCTGACGGCCGCAGCCCCGCTCGATGCCTTCTGGAAGGATCCGGAGCGACCGGACCCGGTACTGTTTCGGGCTTTCCGTAACACGGTGATCCATGCCACTCAGGTCAATGGCGACTACTTCACGGGTGACGGTATCGCCCTGGCCGTCGCCGGCTGCACGCGGATGCTGGCCGAGCGCTCACCGCTCGATACGCTGTTCGATGCGTTCGGCCGACCGGCCGGTGCGCCCTGATGCCATCCTGCCCGAGTCCGACCTGTATTCTGATTACCGGTGCCAGCGGTGGCATTGGCGCCGCGCTCGCCCGTCTTTATGCCGCGCCTGGGATGACCCTCATCCTGCAGGGGCGTCACCGCGCGAGGCTTGACCAGCTCCAGTCCGTTTGTGAGGCCCAGGGTGCGCGGGTCGAGCGCTGTGTTCTGGAGTTGGAAGAGTTGAACGCGGTCATCGAGCGGATCAGCGCCTTGGCCGACCGCTACCGGATCGACTTGGTCATCGTCAATGCGGGCGTCACCCATCACATTGGGAACGCGAACGCGGGGGAGTCCTGGGTCGACATCGAACGGGTCATGACGATCAATGCGCGCGCCGCCCTGGCCACGGTGACCGCCGTGCTGCCGGCGATGCGGCAGCGTGGCGCGGGGCAGATCGCCCTGATCAGCTCGCTGTCGGCCTGGTATGGTGTGCCCCTGACACCGGCCTACTGCGCCAGTAAGGCTGCGCTGAAAGCCTATGGCGAAGCCTTGGGCGGGTGGCTTGCTCCCGAGGGGATTGGTGTCACCGTGGTCCTGCCCGGATTCGTTGCCTCGGCGATGGGTGAGCAATTTCCGGGGCCGCGCCCGTTCCTGCTCACGGCCGACCAGGCGGCGCTGCGCATGCGCCGGGGGCTGGAGCGTCGGCGTGCGCGGATCAGCTTTCCTTTGCCGTTGGCCCTCGGAATGCAGTGCCTGGCAGTGTTTCCGGCCCGCTGGTCCCGTTGGATCTTAACGCGGCTTGGGTATGCGGGCTCGTGACGGCCGCCGTGGATCCTGATCTGGTGTTGATGGCGTCCGCGGGGCTGAGCGGTGCGGCCGTGTCGATGGCCCTGGACCGGTTGGTCCGACCCGGCGGCGCCGGTTTTCTTCGGCCATTGTCGGCCACTGCGATTCATGTCGGGCTCTTTGTCGTCTTCTGGTCCGGCTTTTGGGTGATGGTTGGTCGGCCGGGTTTCGCCGCCGCACTGACCCTCGCATTGCAGGGCCTGGTGGTTGCCGTCAGTAACGCCAAGTATCGCGCCCTGAATGAGCCCTTCGTCTTCTCCGACTTCGTTCTGTACCGCCAGGTCGTCCGCTTTCCGCGGCTCTATCTGCCTTTCCTGGGGATTGGTCGTGCCGCCGCGGTGTTGTTCGCATTGACTGCCGCCATTGTCATTGGCTTGGTGCTGGAGGCGCCCTGGCCCGGCTGGGGGCTGCCCTGGCCCGCGATCCAGTTCGGCGGTGCCATCGTGCTGCTGGCCGGCGGCACCCGCGCGGCCCCGCGCATGAGTTTTGATCCGGTGCAGGACTTGGCAACGTTCGGGTTGTTTCCCAGTCTGTGGTGCTACACCTGGACCGGACTCAGCCGTCGCCAGTTCGTCCCGCCGCGCGTCTGGATGGAGTGTCCGCAAGCTCCCGTGTTGGCCGAGGGCCGCGCGCTGCCCGATCTGATCCTGCTCCAAAGCGAGTCTTTCTTCGATGCGCGCCGACTCGGCGTGGGGGTGCGGCCCGGACTGCTGGCTGGTTTCGATCGGTTGCGGCGGGAGTCGCTGGTCCAGGGGCTGCTGTCGGTCCCGGCCTGGGGAGCGAATACGATGCGAACTGAATTTGCCGTTCTAACCGGTATTTCACCGAACTGGCTCGGTGTTCATCGGTTCAATCCGTATCTCAGCATCGCCCGTCAGGGACTGAGAGCATTGCCTCATCTGCTGCGGGAACTCGGCTATAGTACTGTTTGTGTCCACCCGCATTCAGCCGGTTTTTTTGGGCGCGACCGGATCTTTCCCCGACTCGGTTTCGACGCCTTCATTGATATCGCGGAGTTTCCTGACGCCGAACGCGCGGGTCCGTTTGTGAGCGACGCCGCGGTGATGCGCAAGGTCGAGGCGGTCTTGGCGGCGGCAAGCGGTCCCACCTTTGTGTTTGTTATCACCATGGAAAATCATGGCCCGCTGCACTTGGAGTCGGTCTTGCCGGGGGATGTACAGCGGCTCTACCGGCAGCCGCCGCCCGCGGGTTGGGAGGATCTTAGCGTGTATCTTCGGCACCTGCTCAATGCCGATCGGATGTTTCTCGATTTGGCCGCGGTGCTCGCGGCACGGCCTCGTGGCGGCCTCTTGTGTTTGTATGGGGATCACGTCCCGAGCATGCCGCAAGTCTATGCCGATCTTGGGTATCGGGATTCACGTACCGACTATCTGATCTGGTCGACGGATGGCGGGTCCGGGCGCGGCCGCGACTGTGCCGCTCACGAATTACCGCAGACCCTGTCCGCGTTGCTTAGGAATGGTTCAATTTAAATCAGTTCGTTGAAGAGGTTCATTTCGCGTTCTGGGGTGTGGAGGGCGTCGCGATCGGTGTTTGCCAAGGCGCAATGGCCACCACCGTGACGCTGTTCTTGGGTGAGCCCTCGATGATCCGGTCACTGTAGGTCAGATAGACCAGGACATTGCGCGGGGCATCGTAGAAGCGGACGACCTGAAGCGTCTTGAAGAGCAGTGAGGTCCGTTTCTTGAAGACCTCCTCGCCGTTGCGCTTCCCGCTGCGGATGTCGTCCGGCAAGGTGATTGGGCCGATCTGGGTGCACTCGATATCCGCATCCGAGGTGTCTTCCGCCACCCCGACGGCCCCGGAGATCCCGCCGGTCTTGGCTCGGCTCAGATAGCAGGCGACCCCGGGGAGATCCTCGTCCTGAAACACCTCGACGACGATCTTGTCGTTCGGCCCCATGAACTTGAACTTGGTCCCCACGCTGCCGATGATATCGGCGGCGGCGGAGTGAGCGAATACCAGCGCGATCAGGGCGATCAGGGCGATCAGGGCGATCAGGGCGATGAAACCGAAGCGCGCGAGAGGCTCTGTGATCAATGTGTTCATGTGCGGACCAATCCTCTGCTGCGTTCTCGGGTCTTGCCGCCCTGTCCGGTCCGATCCGGTCCGATCCGGTTAGCCCAAGGCTTTGGTTTCCGGTCCGAACAGCCGATCGGATTCCCGACGACTGCGCGTCAAGGCGTCCTCGATGGAGACCCCGAGGAACCAGTTGCCGGTGATCCCGAGCCGACTGCCGGCCAGCGCCCGGTCGATCTGGTCCACCACGGATGCATGACCGGCCCGCAAGGCCGGCAGGCGGTTGTGGGTTTCCCCCTGCGCGGCGATGTGCCGCGGGTCGACACCGAGTGCCTGGCAGGCGACCGTCACCTGTTCCTTCGGGCACAACTCGCCGGGACGGAAATGGAAGGCAAACCCGCGGTAGGTGCTGTCCGGCAGGAAGTCGCGCGACACCGCCGAGTAGAAGCTGCCTCCGACCGCGATCAGACCGGCCAGCGGGGGCAGTTGCAGGTCGCTGACGCGGAAGGCCAGCGTCAGGGTCTCGATCTCCGCCATGGCGATGGCGGCGATCGTCTGCCGCGCGGCGGTGAAACCGTCCGGCATCAGTCGGGCGGCCTGATCCGGCGGGACCGCCAGCGTCAAATAGGCGCAGGTGAGCGCTGTACCATCGCCCAGGTCGATCCGGAAACCGTCCGCATCGGGGGTGACAGCGCTGACATGCACCCCGGTGCGCACCTCAATGCGCTCTTGGGACGCAATCGCCTGAGGAATGCGGGACAGTCCATCAGCAAACGTGAAGGCCTTGATGACGTCCTTGCGGCGCGGCTTGCGCCGGAACAGGGCCTCCGCGGGATAGTCGTCCGCGTCCTGGCAGATCACCGCCTGGAAGGCGTGGCGCAGTAGATCGCGGTAGTTGCGTCGACCCAGGACCCGGCCGTAATAGTCGGCGACCCGCTGCCCGTCCTTGGGGGTGGTGAAGAGCCGCGGCAGCGAGACCGCCGCCTCCAATAGATGCAGGGCGGAGCCGATGGAGCGGCGCTTGCCGTCTTTCCAGAGCCGGTAGCCGACCTTGGTCTTGGTCTGCACCGCGGCGGTCAGACCCAGATCGTCCATGATGCCGAGCAGGTTGCCGTAACTGTTGAAGCAGGTGTGGCTGCCGGCCTCGGTCCAGAACCCATCGAGTCCCGCGAACGGGTGGGTCTTGATACAGCCACCGACCCGCTGGGACGACTCCAGCACCAGCGTGCGCAGTCCGCGCCGCGCCGAAAAATGGGCGGCACCCAGGCCGCTGATGCCGGCGCCGATAACAATATGGTCGAAGTCCTTGGTCATCTCGATTACTGATCCAGCTGTGGATTGGTAGTGCCTTCGACCCGCGGTTCGACAGGCGCCAGGCTGAGGTAACTGATGTCCGGTTCCGGGGTGGGGGTGGGCGGGGGTGCGCAGTCCGCCAGGGTCCAATCGTCGCCCGGCACCAGGCTCAGATAACTGGTGTCCAGGTCCGGTCCGCCGCCGACCGGTGGCTCCTCCAGATTGCCGCCTTGCGGCGCCAGGGCCAGGTGCCCGGTGTCGATGCCGCGCGCCCGTGCGGGCGGATGCGTCGAATCCGTCGCGGCCATCGCGTCGTCGCTGTCCGGTCCGCCCGGATCGTCCACCGGGGTGACGGTGAGCGTGGCCCCGGCGTGAGCAAAAATCGTCTCGAAGCGGGCCGCGGTGGCGAAATCGACGCCGCGTTTGACGATGACGGGCCGGCCGGTGAACAGACGCTCTGTGCCCTTGTCGGTCAGCTTGAAGACCGCGCGCAGGCGCTGCCGGACTTGCTCTGGGTCGGCGCCTGGTGCGATCAGACCCAGGTAACTGAGATCGAAGCGTTCGTCGGACATGGTTCCACTCGCTCTTGGCAGCGTGCCCCTGCCGTCATCGCGCCGACGGGCCATACCGAAGGCGCGCGTCGGCAGCCTGGGATAGAGCCCGCTGGGGCGGATCGACGCGGAACGCGTTTACTCGATCGTTTTGCTCAGGCTGACGGCCCCGCGGACATCACCGACAGCATAACCGCGCGCCTGGTCTTCTGGATAGGCTTGATCCAGTGCGGCGGCGACTTCCGGGGTGATGGCGCTGCCATGACAGGCCAGACAGGGTTCACCGGTCGGAATCGCCTTCATGAAGCGGAACTGCTTGGTACCGTCGACTTGCACCACTTCGGCGAAGGCCATGGTGTCGACCGGCTCACCGGCCGCCTGGCGTTGATCGAAGCGGGTCAGGACCTGCTGCTCCCAGGCGTCCGGTGTGTCGAGCTGCGGATTGCGTGTCTTGAGACTGACGCGTCCGACCTCCCAGCCGGACCGGGTGGCAATGTCTTTCGCGATGGCCGGCGCGCGGTCCTGGCAGATGCTGACGGCCTTGGTCGGCCCGCCGGCCTTCATGGCGGCCTCCAGCTCACCTTTCAGGGTGCCGGCGAACTCCTTGACGAGTGACTTGGCTTCCTCGGCCAGTGGGTTTGCCGTCGGCGCGGCAGCCGCGGGCGCCGCGGGTGGCTCCGCGGCCAGTGCCCCGGCGGCAAACAGGGTGGCCATCGCGCTGAGCAGGATGTGGTTCATGAGAAAACTCCAGTGAGTCGATATGGTTGATCAGGGTACTCTGAGACAGCGGTGGAGTGTGCCTGGTTCTGACTGCCGGGGCTTTGCGGAAACGCATGCGGTGGGTGCCGCGGCTTAACGTGGTCATCGAGTGGGTATACGGGCGTCAAACGCGATCACCGGACCTAGCAGCCTGTCGGACTTAGCCCCTAGAATATCGACAACTTATTTGACAACCGGACAGCTACGCCAATCTAAGCGCCGCAACCATCTGAGAAATAGATAAAAAAGCTAGCGCCTACCGTCCGGCGTGCTCGTATATCAAATGATTCCTCGATAAGAGCATGAGTCAATATAAAGGCTTTTTGTTGCTCCATAATCTAACGTAAGGTGATTTCCGCGAAAAATCCAACTTGTAGGAGCCCGCTTGCGGGCGACGGGGGGGGGCAGAATGACGCGATTCCGGCAGGTCACGTCGCCCGCAAGCGGGCTCCTACGGAGCTTGATTCTTGATAGCGTCTTATTCGGAAATCGCCTAAAGTCCGACAGGCTGCTAGGGGCGGATTTCAAACCGGCCCCTACGCCGAGGCCAGGTCTGGATACCAGGCGCGAAGGGTATAATCCGCTCGCGGCCTCACCGTGGCGGGATGCGCTTCAGTCCTCGCCCGGAAGTCGCCACCACCCCCCGGAGTAGTGATGCAGGCCATATGCGGTTGGATGGGGCAGATCGCCGACGCGGCGGCCTCGGACCAAATCCTCGACCAGCTGCTCGGCCGCTGCGGCGGTGGTGCACCGCAGGGCAAGGGCGCGGGTCTCATCCGCCACCTGAGCGGACATGCGGGCACCCTGGCCGGAGCTGGGCAGGCCTACTCGGATGGGGAGCTGCTGGTCTGTCTCACCGAGCCGATCATGCTGTCGGCTGGTTCCGCGCCGGCCGTGTCGGCGGACGCGGCGGCGGTGGCCCGACGCTATCACGCGCAGGGCGATGCCCTGCTGGGGCACTGTCACGGCAGCTTCGCCCTGGTCGTCATGGACTTGCGCCGCCGTAAGATCCTGATGGCCGTGGATCGGGCCGGCATCAGGCCGCTGTACTTCTGTCGCAGCGGCGCGGCCGTGGTCTTCGCCAGTCGACTGTCCGCGCTGCGCGCGCTCCCCGGCTTCCAGGCGAACCTGAGCGATCAGGCGCTCTTCGATTATCTGTATTGTCACGTCGTCCCGAGTCCGGGCACTATCTATCAAGGCGTTGAAAAGCTGCTGCCGGCCCAGGCCGTCGACCTGGGTCCGCTGGGTCGCCATGCGTTCTTTTATTGGCAGATGCCGTATCGAGACGACAACCCGGCCGCGCTGACCGATCTCAAGCGCGAATTTCGCGCTCTGCTGCCCCGGGTGGTGGAGCAGGCCGCGGCCGCTCCCGGAGCCGACGCGACCGCGGTCGGCTGTTTCCTGAGCGGCGGCACCGACAGTTCCACCGTCGCCGGCACGCTGCGCCAATTGCGCGGAGCACCGGTGCGCACCTACTCGATGGGATTTGCCGCGGCGGGTTTCAACGAGCGCGATGATGCGCGTCTCGCGGCGCGTCACTTCGCGACGGATGCGCGTGAATACCAGGTTGAGCCGCAGGACGTGTTCGAGGCCATTCCGCTGGTGGCCGCCTATTGCGATGAGCCCTTCGCCAACGCCTCCATCGTGCCCGCCTACCTGTGCGCCCGCTATGCCCGCGCGGACGGTATGGAGCGCTTATTGGGCGGTGACGGCGGTGACGAGATTTTCGGCGGCAATGCCCGCTATGCCAACCAACAGGTTTTCGAGATCTACGCCAATCTGCCCGGCTGGCTGCGCCGCGGACTGGTCGACCCGCTCGCCGCCATTCCCGGACTGCGCAAGTTCAAGCGCTACGTGGAGCAGGCCCGCATCCCCCTGCCGGACCGTCTGGAGAATTACAACTTCCTGCACCGTACGCCGCTTGCCGAAATCTTCGACTCCGGCTTCCTCGCGCGGGTCGATCCGGACGCGCCCTTGGCGAGTCAGCGCGCCTGTTACGAGCGCACCGCTTCCCGTGCCATCGTCAACCGGATGATGCATCTCGATCTCAAGATCACCCTGGCGGACAACGATCTGCGCAAGGTCAGCCAGGCCTGCGAACTGGCGGGGATCGACGTCCGGTATCCGCTGCTCGATGAGCGTCTCATGACCTTCGCGGCCGGGGTACCGCCCCAGATACAGATCAAGAACAACCAGTTGCGCTGGTTCTTCAAGGAGGCGTTGGCCGATTTCCTGCCGCCCGCGATTCTCACCAAGAAAAAACACGGCTTTGGTGTGCCGATCGGTCTGTGGTTGGCCGAGTACCCGCCGCTCAAGGCCCTGACCGTGGACAGCCTGGGCACCTTGCGCGAGCGCGGCATCGTCAATCCCGCCTATATCGATTGGCTGCGCGCCCGGCACGCGGGCGAGCACGCGGGCTATTACGGCGTCATGCTGTGGGTGCTGGTCATGTTGGAGCAGTGGTTGCGCGCCCATGGCCATGCGTCCTGAGCAGTCCGGCGCGATCCCCCCGACGGGGGGCTCCATGGCGCCGCGGCCGGGGGCGCCTCATGGTGCTCGGGCCAGGTTCAATCCTGTTGCCGCTGGTGGTCCGCCCGCCCGCTGGACCGAGCCGCTGAAACGTCACAGGTATCTGATCCTGCTCCTGGTGCTGGTGTGCGTCCTGGTTGTGCAGTCGGTTGATCGGCGGCTGGTCGGCGTGACCGCCATCGCGGAGTTGCTCGTGATGATCTCGCTGGCCGCCATGGTGCTGGTGGTGTTCGAGGGGCGCCGGGGCCGGATCGCAGCCCTGTGGTCCGGGGTCGTGGTGGCCGCCCTGGGCGGGGCGCGCTACCTCCTGCCGGCGGTCTCCCAGCCTGGGCTGGAAGTCCTGCAACAGGTGCTGTTGATGTGTTTTCACGGCTGGGCCGCGGCCCTGATTCTCCGTGACGTCTTTCAGCAGGCGCAGATTCGTACGGACGACGTGCTCGGGGCCGTGAGCGGCTATCTCCTGGCCGCCGCGGCCTGGGCGAACCTCTATGCCGTTTTCGAGATCCTGTTCCCCGGCTCCTTCACCATCAGTCCCGACCTGACGGCCCAGTTCAGCGATCTGCGGGGGCGCCTGGCCCTGTTCACCTATTTCAGCCTCGCGACCATTACCTCGGTCGGCTATGGCGACATTGCGCCGGCACGCGGACCCATGACCGCCTTCGCCATGCTCGAAACCGTATTCGGCCAGTTCTATATCGCCGTCGTCGTCGCGCAGCTCGTCGGTATGCGTTTGGCGCAAGGGACGCGGGGGAAGGGCGGCCGGTGAGGCGGGCGTATCATCACCAGCGCCGCGGAAAACCGCCAACTGGCGGTGCGACTGCAGTCGCACCGACATCCAATCCGATGATGGGTGGTCACAGAGGTTCCGGACATCACCGAACGCCCTACAGCGTCTCGACCTCAAAGCCGACCACCCCGCGCTGTTCACGGCTGAATTCTATGCCGATCAGATGGATCGGCTGGCCAAGCGCGCGGTATGGGGCCGCATAGCCACGGTCCTTGAGCTGTTGCAGCGCCCGCCCGGCGGGTTCGAGTTCGACCACCTTGAATTCGAACAGCCAAATCCGGCCATTGAATTTCAGCGTCAGATCGACCCGGCCCTGACGGCTGGCGTCCTCCGCCGTCAAGTCCAGGCCCAGCGCGGCCAGGTGACTGTAGAATACGCTGGCGTAATAGTTCTCATAACGGGCGATGGGATTGCCGGTATGCCAGTGAAAGGGAATGGCGGCAAACAGGCTGTCGAGATGGGCGCGCAGGCCCGCGAAATCCGTCGCCGCCAGCAAATCGTAGAGTCGGCTCGTCAGCTCGCTGGCGCGTCCCGGCTGGCCGGTCAGCGCCTTGACCAAGCTGTCGTTCAGCGCGCTCTCGACCTCCAGATTGGGATAGCCCAGGGTGTATTCGCGTCGGGCGCCAAGCTGCCGCGTGCCGGTGAAGGTGAGATAACCGGTCTGCCACAGCAGCGCCTCGGTGGCCAGATGATCCACATCGAAGGCCGACAGCAGTGCTTCGTCGGCGCGCAGACGCGCCAGACTTGGGGTGAAAAAGCCACGCTGCATCAGCAGGTCCACCAGAAAAGTCGGCGTACCGGTTTCGAACCACCAGGTTCGGAATTCGCGCTCCTGAAACAGCAGCAGCAGATCGAAGGGATTGTAAACGGCCGCGCCGGTCCAGTTGTAACCGTTGTACCAGCGGCGGATCGCGTCCCGATCCAGCCCGGAAAGTTCGGGGGCGAAAATGGTCTCGACATCCTGCTCGGTATAGCCGCACAGGGCGGAATAATCGGCAGAAACTGTGATATCACGCAGGTTATTGAGCCCCGAGAAAATGCTTACCTTGCTGAACTTGCTCACCCCGGTGATGAACACAAAGCGGACATGCGCGTCGTTGTCCTTGATGACTGAATACAGATCGCGCAGCCCGTCGCGGGTGGCGCGCGCGGTGTCGGGGTCAGTGAGATTGTCGAGGATCGGCTTGTCATATTCGTCGACCAGCACTACCACCCGTTGACCAGTCGCGGCATGGGTCTGTTGGATCAAGCGGGAAAACCGTCCGGACAGACTCGGTGCCTCGACCGTCAGGCCGAGCCGCAGGGCATTGTCGTCGAGCACCTCGCGGATCTTGTCGTCCAGTTCCGCCCGGCTGCGCACGAGACCGCCGCCGAAGCTGATCCGGATGATCGGATAGCGGGTGGCCCAGTCCCAGTGCGGATGGATCGCCAGACCGCGGAACAGCGCCTCGTTGCCGGCGAAGAGTTCCCCCAGGGTATCGAGCAACAGCGACTTGCCGAAGCGGCGCGGGCGCGACAGAAAATACTGGGTGCCTTCGTCGGTCAACTGCCGGATGAAGCCGGTCTTATCGACATAGTAATGATCATCCGCGCGGATCTTGGCGAAGGTCTGGATGCCGATCGGCAGTCTGTGGCGGTGCATGGCGGGCCTCGGCAGCGGGGATATCACGCAGCGGTGTTCAGGGTAACGGGGGTAGTGCTGCAATCTACGAGTTCGCGAAGGGGGAAGGAAGCGGTCATCCCATGAGTTTTCGATTTTTTCAGGTCAAAGTTGCGGAGTTTCCCCTACAGATCATAGGACTACCGTCCGGCGTGGAGTGCTATCAGAAACATATTTCGTGGTACGTCCCCTATTTCCCCGTCCCCTATTTCCCCTCGTGGCTGTTGGCGCGGCAGCGACCGTGCCTCGCCTTCCTGGTCTCCCGCCTCGCGGGCGAAGCGCTCCCATCTCATGACGCAGGACATATTGGCTTGCTGCCCCAGTTCAGGCCGCATCCCGGATGGCCGCGTGGATCAGGACCTCATCGTAGGGGGCGGACAGGGCGCCGTTGTCGTCAAGCGCCAGGAGTCCCAATTCGACCAGCGCGGCCACGTCGGTCTGTACCTCCAGCGGGTCGCGGTCAAGCCGCTTGGCCAATTGCAGGGCAGCGAGCCCAGGATGGGCGGCGAGGCAGCGCATCAGGTCCATGCGTGCCTCGGTGATGGTGGTAAACAACTCATGCAGACTGCCAAAGGTGACCCTGGGTGCGATGGCTTGCCCGGCCTCGGCGCGGTGCCAGGTCTCGGCGAATGCACGCAGTGCCGCTGCCGGCTGCATAACGCTGATCTCGATTCGGTTCATTCCCACCTCCAGCCCGCCAGACGGGCGCAATCGTCGCGGAAATCGGCCAGCAATCGTTCCACGGACAGGAAGCGATAGGGTTCCTCCCGATCGCCGTAATGGCGATGGTCGCCCTTGCCGGTCTCATTGTCGTAGCGCACCAGGCAGGTGCCCGCCAGGCCGCAGTAGAGCCGGTACTTCAGGCCGTGCGGCCGGTCGGCGGTCCGCGTCGGGAGCGCCCAGACCACCATCTCGACCCTCGCGTCGCCTTGGCAATCGGAAAAACGGAACAGTTGACGGGCCTTCATGAAAGATTGATGGGCCAAATGGATTTTGTGTGTCGCTTACTCCCAAGGCGCGCGCCGCCACCCGCGGGCTCAGTCAGGCGCTCTGTCTGCTCGCGCAAGTGCGCTCGCTACGACCGCGGAGAGGCTCTCGTTGGTCAGTTGCGAGATCTCGCGCGTGAGTCGAAGCCAGAACACGCAGGAAGCCGCCTGACCGGCGGAAACGTTGGGCCTCCTTCGTCGGCCCAACCTACGGGCTTCTGTATTTCGTTGCGGTACTCTGCCTGTCGCGCCAGCCAGGTGCGATAGACACTCGCCCATTCACCGAAGTCCAGTGTCCAACGGTCGTCCTCCGGCTCTTCGCCGTTCATATAGGCAGGATAGAAGGTCTCGGAGCGCAGACCATACTTGCGCTCGAAACCGAGCAGATCCTCCTCCAGCGCGTGAATATCCGAAAGAATCTCGAGGTGTTTCATCGCCAGAATTTCCAAAGCTTGCGTGTTGCGGTTGCGCTTGGTCGGCCCATAACCTTTCATGCAGGCCCCAAGGGTTCGGCGGATCGGCGCCGACCGGTTGCGTTTTCCGGAGGTAGGCGCCGGTCCGCGTCGGCGAGCCCCTCCTGAACCTGCGCGCGCAGTTCCCCTAACTTCCGTTCCTGCAAGGCCCGCTTGTGCCGCCAGTCGCGCAGAGCTTCGCGGATGATCTCACTGCTGGAGGCGTACTCGCAGGTCTACACGGCGCCGCGCACGGTCTGGGCCATCTCGGCGGTCAGTGTGATGGTGATACGCTCGATGGTGCTCATGAGTATGAGGTTATCATGGCGGTGTTGCGAGGAGGCCGGCTTTCGAGTGTCCGTTGTGGTGGTCGAGAACCTGGACGACCGGTGCTGAGGTGTCCCACGGCCCAGCCGGCGTCGTCTCGTGACGACCTGGCCCCGACGCGCCTTAATCTATTTCAGCTTTCCGCCAGAAGTCTCGCGGGGAGTGCTATCAGAAAACTATTTTGTGGTACGCCCTTTATTCCCCCACGTCCCCTATTTCCCCGATGGACCCCGCTCCTAGCCCCGTTGTCCCCACGCCACTACCGCCCCAGCAAGCCCTTGATGTTCGTCAAGACCTGGAGCCCGACGGTGAAGGCATCGGAAGGCACCGAAGGTACCGGGTCAGGTCTTGCCTCTTGCCTCCTGTCAGGCAAGACGCAAGACCCCATTCCCTGGATCTCTTGAGCGGTTGACCATCCGGGCGGTTCGCTTCGACCCGCCGCGCCCTGCGCATTGACGTTCACGGCAAAGCCTTGACAAATCCAAAGAAGCCTGCTCCACTTCGATCGACTCGGAGTCCGAAACGGATCGACGGCTCAGGGTCGCTAGAGATTCATTGCCGCGATCAGGACGCATCAACACGTTTTCCGTACCCTGCGAAATGAATGCGACACTACGGATCCGGGCGAAAGAAGTCGACGATGAGGGCTCGCTCATCGCGGTAGTGGTTTGGGATTTGCCGGAACCGCTACCGCCGTGCACTCATTTGTACAAATACCGACTTTTCTACGGTACAGCGACCGAAGAGCGCGTGCGCTACGACAACGAACGAGGCAAAGGCGATCATCGCCACTTCCGCGGTAACGAAGAAAGCTACAGTTTTTCCACGATCGAGCAACTTCTGGCCGACTTCAGACAAGACATTCAGGCGTGGAGACGTTTATGAAGGCAATTATTGAAGTTGCGCCCCCTGGCTCGATCTTTCGCACCGCCCAACAGCAGTTTGCCGAATCGCGCTCCGGCAAGACGCCTGATTTTCGGCTCAGCTTCGCGTCGGCGAAAATCCTCTTTGCCAACCTCACGCCCGCTCGCCTGGAACTCCTGGATACGCTTCGGCGCATCGGCCCCTGCACGCTCGCGACGTTGGCGCGGGTCGTGGCAAGCACCGATCCCGATGTCCAGACCGACATTGCGAGTCTCGAGTTCCTTGGGTTAGTGGAACGAGATGACGCCGGTGACTTGACTGTCCCTTACGAGTCGGTAGAAATCATTCTTCCGCTGGCGCAGGTCGCCTGATCGGTGTTGTGCTGATTGCGCGATGCTTGCGTCGCCGAACTGCCGCAGCCGAGATCTGGTGACCGTTTCCTGATTTTTTCCATCCCAGACGTTGAATTGAGTAAACTGTCATCGGGGTTCCCTCTGTCCGAATTAAGTATACTGTCCCCGGAATTCCTTATGACCAAGGCCCGCTAGGGTATTATGACGGTCACTTGCTTCACCGCCTGATTGTTGGCTTCAGTGGACTCGGTGGTATCGCACCAACTGTCCACGTAGGCGCGCAGGGTCTTGGCGCCCGCGGCACCGGCGCGCAGCCCGGAAAAGGTCAGCGTCTTGGTCGCATTGGCGGCCAGGGTGCCGATGCTGGCGTAGTCGTTGCCATCGGCCCCGCAGGTCTGCACCGTCGGTTGATTGACCCAGACATCCAGATAGCCGCCATCGCCACTGACCGCGCCTTGGTTCTTGACCGTGACGGCCAGGTTGAAGGTGCCTCTGGCCAGGGGATTGCCCGGGCTCACGACCATGCTGGTCACCAGGAAATCGGGGGCCGGCGGCTTGACGGTATAGGTCTTGGCCAGCTGGTTGTTGGTCTCATCCAGTTCCCTGGCCTGGCACTTGCTATCCACGAAGGCGCGCAGGGTCTTGCTCCCGGACGCGCCCGCGGCCAGTCCGCTGACCGTGACCGTTCTGGTGGTTCCCGGCGCCAGGCTGGTCAGCGTGACCGACTTGTGACCCAGGGCACCGCAGGGCGGCTGAGCCGATTGATTGGCCCAGACTTGTAGGGTCCCCGGCACACCCGCCAGGGTACCGCGGTTCCTGACCGTGATCGCCGCGCTGAAGCTGGTGTTGGCGAAGGGACTGCCGGGCGTGAGGACCATCGCGCTCACCTGGAAGTCGGGCGTGCCGCTACCGTCGTTGAACTCGTAGGCGCCAATGTCCACCGCCGCCCCCAGCAGGCGCGGGCCGCCGCCCAGATCGGTCGCGGGCAGGTCTGGGGTCGCGGGATAGCCGGCATCGATCATGGGAGAGCCGGCCCGCAGGTGCAGGTCGCCGGCGGCCTGGTTGGCGAACAGCGGGTCGACGCCATTGAGATTGCCGGGTGGGATCGTAATTGGGAGCGTGATCGCAAAGCCGATCGGTGTCTGATCGAAGTTGTTGGCGCGCAGGGTGACAGGTGTCGGGAGGTAGTCGCCGTCGCCGTCGTTTTCGATCTCGATGTCTGCGCCGTTGTTCTCATCGGCCACGTTGTCCAAAAACAGGTTGTTGTAAAGCGTTGCCGAGAGCGCGGTTTCGGAGTCGGTGAGCCTAAGATTGAGTCCACCACCAAGGTCCGCACTATTGCCCACAATGGAGTTATTGGTGAGCCTAAGCGTAGCGGTACTTGTGCCAAAATAGAAGCCGTAATCGATATACGCACCACCGCCATCGGCACTTGTATTGCCGGTAATGCTGTTGTTGGCGAGCGTAACGATGTCGCCGTGGAGGATCTCTACACCGCCGCCTTGGTTGCGCCCCGTATTGTTCTTGATGCTGTTGTTGGTGAGCGCAGCGGTGTGGGCATAGCGAATAGATGTGCCGCCACCATAGCTAGCCGTATTGCCGGTGATACTGTTGTTGGTGAGCGTGGCGGTGGTGGCGCCTAAATATACGCCGCCCCCGTAGGTTGACGTATTGCCCGTAATGCTGTTGTCGGTGAGCGTGGCGGTGGTGGCCTCGATACATGCACCGCCTCCGTAGCTGAAGAAAGCGGTGACCTTATTATTTTCAATCCGATTGCGCTTGACCATCACTGTTCCGTCGCTATTTGCATAGAGACCGCCCCCATATCCATCGTCAGTCGTGCGCTTACCATTGCGCAAAGTCAGCCCTTCAACCAGAAAAGCAGCGGCCAAATCCGGGGCCGATAGCACCAGTACCGTGTTGGTCTGATTGCCGTCCAGGATCGTATTGACCGGATTGAGCACCCGGCTGGCGCAGCCTGCCGTGTAACCACCCAGCACGCTCAGCTTGTTGACCTGAGTGCTGGCGTAGACGAAGTTGCCGACATAGGTGCCCTGGACGATGTGTACCTCGTCGTCCGCGCCGTTGGTGGCGGCCGTGCTAAGCGCGGTCTTGAGGGTCGCGGCGCTGTTCACACAGAAGGTGGCCGCACCGGCCGGGGCGGCCAGGCCGAACAGCGCCAGCATCCCGGCGACTAAATTCGGGCCGACCGGGGTTACCTGGCCCTTGGAACGCCCCCTCAGCCAACCGGCCCTGATGGTCGCCCGGCGGGCCGCGTGCGGGGCTCCCGGAGACCTGGACAGGTGGGTAAACAGAAACACCGCGGATCGGACGAACATAAGATTCCCCTTGGCATGGATGAGTCGGCAAGGCGACGGGGTCCTGCCGCCCGGACCAGGGCGAAGGGGCCGACAAGCAGCGGGGGCGGGCGGGCTGGGCGCGCAGGCGTCTGGTCCGAGGCAACCCAGCCGCCCGCCTGCGATTCAGGTGAGGGCCCGTGGCTCTGCGTCCGGGGCTTTCACCCCGTTTGCCATTTGTTCTCGAATGGAAAATAGCCGCTTTTTGACTATAGCAGAAAACCTGGTACTGTCTACTGAAGTTTCCTACTTTTAATTAATGAGAAATACACAATATGCAACGCGAAAAAGCGTACACGTATCGCGTCGTCCATTAGTGGTAGCTAATATACTGTATCAGCCGCTCAACGGCCTCGCTGGTGGCGCGAAATAGCGGCCTATTGCGATGACATTTCAGTGACTTAACGGTGAATGCGGACTCTATTCAGCGTATAATCGAGGGTGACTAAACCATTGATTAAAAACTAAACGAGCCCGCATTCCATGTCGATCTTACCCGCTCTCGCCGTGCAGTTCCAAGC